>ONWP01000407.1 GCA_900321595.1 uncultured Eubacteriales bacterium | reverse complement strand
TTGGCACCCCCTGCGGGAATCGAACCCACATCTAACCCTTAGGAGGGGTTTATTCTATCCATTAAACTAAGGAGGCTCATGCATACGCTATCATAACAAATCACGAACAGAATGTCAACGATAATCGAAAATTTCGTCTGTGATGACGGGAATACGATCATATCCGTACAGCGCTAACAGCTTCGCCGTGTTTTCGTTGATCCGCTCGCCGCCGACAACAGGCGCCACCGCCGGCGGGCAGTGCGGCAGGAAGAACCCCGCGACGCGTCCGACTGCCGATTCGATCGGCACTTCGCTTGTTTTCGCAAACAGGGCTTGTCTAAGCGAGCAAACGCGCTCCGGCAAAATAAAAGGCGGCGCTGCTGCTTGAATCGCTGTCGCCGGTTCGATCGAGGTCAGCGCGGCTGTTACCGCATCAAAATCCGTTTGTGAATTCAGCGGCGTCGCCATAAGAACAAGAAAACGATCGTCCGCGTATTCACACATGATCTTCTCTTTCGCGAGCAGGCGTCCGATCTGCGAGCCCGTATATCCGTACGCGCAGCAGTCGATCACGATGCGAAGCGGATCGCTTTTCAGGACGGAAAACCCGGCTTTTTCGAGCTTCTTTTTTACGCGTTCCGTCTGTTCACAACAGCCTTCAAATCGAGCGGCCGCGTCGTTTGCGAGGAAACGATTCGTGAGGTCAAGCGAACGCAGGATCAGATAAGACGGGCTGGTCGAGCCGAACACCGCCATTGCCTGTCTTAATCCCGATTCCGGCAGGAGCGACGCTTCAGATCGGTGCAGGTAAGCGCCGCCGGTCAGCGTTGGCAGCGTTTTATGCGCGGAATCACAGCACAAATCAGCGCCGAGGCGGATCGGATGACGCTGTTCCCGCAGAAAAGCCAGATACGCGCCGTGCGCGTTATCAACAAGGAGCGGCACGTGATACTGATGACAGACGTCGGCAATTGCCCGAATATCCAGGATTTGACCCAGATAATCCGGTGAAGTCAGGAATACGCAAGCCGCGTCACCGTTTTTCTGAATCGCGGTCTCGACGTCTGACACTGTAACGGTGCAGGAGACCAGACTCTCCGTATCTTTCGGCACAAGCCATGTTACAGTCAGATCCAAGAGCGCACAGGCGCTCAAAAATGAGGAGTGAACGTTTCGGGCGGCGATAACGTTGTTTGAATGGCGGTGCAGGATCGCGTGAAGCAGCATCGCCTTAACACATTGGCTGGAACCCTCCGCGCCGTATAAGGTCGTTTGCGTCCCGAAAAGCGAAGCCGCGATGTGCTCACTCTGCGCGATAATCCCGGTTGGTTCATAAAGCGCGTCCGCGCCGTAAAACTCGGTGATGTCAAGCGATTCGATCGCGCCCTGCCCTTTATGTCCCGGCATATGCAGCCGAACGTACGCGTCCGCGCAATACCGGTCAATGAAGTCAGCGATCGGCGTCGTCATGATTGAATGCCTCATCGAGCTTGACCATGATTGCGCACTCGATCCGTTTTTTGAAAAGCTCACATCCCGGTTTATAGATGCCGTTGACACTGCCGCTGGCGTCATACGCGTTAGCCGCGCAGCCGCCGGAGCAATAAAGCTTTGCCCAGCAATCCTGGCATTCGGGCTTTTGGTAGACGTTGCTGCTGCGGAAGACGTCGACTTGTGCCTTATTTGTTACGCCGTCATAAACGTTGCCCAGACAGAAATCGTCCTTCCCGACAAAGCGATGACACGGGTAGAGATCGCCTTCCGGCGTGACGGCCATATATTCCGTTCCGGAACCGCATCCGCTGATACGCTTATAGATGCACGGACCGCCCGTCAGATCGATCATGTAATGATAGAAAGTGAACGGTTTTCCGGCTTTTCTTCTGTCGATCATCAGCAGAGCAAGCTCTTCATATTGCTGTTTGACGACCTCGATATCCGCCGGAGTTAACGCGCACGGATCATCCGGCGCGCAGATCACGGGCTCCATGCTCAGTTCCGTGAAGCCGAGATCGAGCATCGTTTTGATATCCGCGAGGAAGTCCGGATTCGCGTGGGTAAACGTGCCGCGCATATAATAGTTTTTGCCGCCGCGCGCGTTCACAAGCTTCTGAAACTTCGGAACGACCGTATCAAAGCTGCCTCTCCCGCTGTAATCGACGCGGAAGCGGTCGTGGATTTCCTTGCGTCCGTCCAGACTCAGGACGACATTGTGCATTTCACGATTGGCAAAATCGATCACGTCGTCGTCGATATCAACGCCGTTTGTGGTCAGCGTGAATCGGAAACGTTTCCCCGCGGCCTTTTCGATTGACCGAGCGTATTCGACAAGCTGCTTGCAGACATCCCAGTTCAGAAGCGGCTCGCCCCCGAAGAAATCGACCTCCAGGTTGTGCCGGGTCCCGGAATGTGCGACAAG
>ONWP01000406.1 GCA_900321595.1 uncultured Eubacteriales bacterium | reverse complement strand
CTTCTTCTTTTTGCTGCACAGCAGGCAGCCGTAGATCGCGAGGATCGAGGAGAGCATGCTGAGCGAAAGAACGGTCAGTCTGAAGCCGTTGGAGACGGTTACCTCCCACACCTGATACAGGTATGACGTCGCGTATCCGCTCACGACCGGCGCCGTAACGGCGCACAGCGCGAGGTAAACGATCGTCAGGATCTTGATCGTCCGGGCATGTTTCGCGGTCGTTGGCATAATCCACCTCGTTTTTCTCGTCTTTCAAGCGGCATCCGCCGCGGCCGGTCTTTCCTGTTCGGCTGGGAGCTCAGAACGCCCAGGTGCCTCTGCGGAAGATCGGGACGGTTTTTCCGTCGCGGGTGACGGCGTCGATATCCAGTCCCTCGTAACCGATCATGAAGTCCACGTGGATCATGGACTCGTTGATGCCCTTTTTGCGGCACTCGTCGAGCGTATATTTCTCAAAGTCGCGGATCGTGTCGGCGAAGCCCTCGCCCAGCGCCAGATGGCAGGCCGCGTTCTCGTCAAAGAGCGTCTCGTAGAAGAGCAGGCCGCTCTCGGAGATCGGGGAGTCGACCGGCACCAGCGCGCATTCGCCCAGATACGCCGCGCCCTCGTCCATGGCGATCATCTGCTTTAAGAGCGCCTCGTTCTTCTCGGCGCGCACCTCGACGGCCCTGCCGTTCTCAAACCGGACGGAGAAGTCCTCGATCAGCTGCCCCTGATAGGAAAGCGGCTTCGTCGCGTAGACGATCCCCTCGGCGACGCCGCGCATGGGGGAGATGAAGCATTCCTCGGTGGGGATGTTCGGGTTGAAGAAGATCCCCTGCAAACTGACGTCCCCGCCGCCCTTGAATACGCCGTCCGGGATCATGCCGACGGTCAGGTCGGTGCCGTTGTCCCCACGGTAGACGAGCTTTTCGATACCGAGCGCGTTCAGGTGCGCGCACCGGTCGTGCAGGTCGCGGTTGTGCGCCTGCCACGCCGCGATCGGGTCGTCGGTCACGCGGCTGGTGGCGAGGATCGCCTCCCAGAGCTTTTCCACCGCTCTGCCCTTCGGCAGCTCGGGGAAGAGCTTCTTCGCCCACGCGGCGCCGGGCACCGCGGCGATGCACCACTGATAGCGGTTTTCCATCTTGTCCCGGTAGGGCTTGACGACGGGGTAGCGCTTCTGCCGCGCCTTCGCCATCTTTTCCTGATTGATCCCTTTCAGCCCGTCGGGATCCTCCGAGATCAGGTAGATCCGGCAGGGCAGCGTCTCGGCCTCGCGCGCCAGGCGCGTTTCCTCCCAGTCCTCGACCGTGCCCAGCGTCGTCAGCGTCTGATGCCGCACGTGCAGCTTCTGCAGGGGCTGATAGCTCCAGTCCACGCGCACCTTGCGCGCGCCGGCGCGGTAGCACTCCTCGACGAGCATTTTGACGAATTCGGGCTGGTCGAGCTCGCACTGGATGACCACGTCCTGCCCCTTTTGAATATTGACGCCGCTGACGGCGATCAGCTTCGCGTAGCTGCGAAGCGTTGTTTTTTTCATGTCGTGTTTCCCTTCTCTGCAAGTGTTCTGAAAAGCGGTGTGTCCAGAAAATCCCCGGGCGTGTCGAGCACGGCGACGCATGCCTGCCGCAGAACGTCCTCCGTTTCCCGGAAGCAGTCGTCCCGGATGCCGATCACCGGGAAGCCGGCAGCGGCGGCGGTTTTCGCGGCGACGGGGGAGTCCTCGAAGACCAGCGTCCGCGCGGGCGAAGCGTCGAGCCGCTCGCACGCCGACAGGTAGACCTGCGGCGTCTCTTTATTCATGTCGGTGCCGTAGCACGACAGGACGAAGGCGAATTCCTCCAGCAGGCCGTGACGGGCGAAGCCGGACCGGACGTTGTTCAGCGGCGACAGGCTCGCCACGCAGACCGGCACGCCGGCACGTTTGAGCCCGCGGATCAGCGTGTCCGCGCCGGGCTTGAGCGGCGCCTCGTTCCGGTAAAAATCATCGGCGATCGCCATCGTCTCCCGGACGATCTGGCCGGGGCTTTTTTCGATGCCGTACCGCTCCCGCAGGAGCGCCGCGCCCTCCTCGAGCGTCATGGTGTAGAGCTGCCGGTCGGTGACCGGGTCGAGGCGCAGTCCCATCGACGCCAGATACCGGCTCGTCAGTGTGCGCCAGAAGCCCATGGAATCCAGCAGCGTGCCGTCCATATCGAAGATCGCGGCCTGAACGGAAAAAGTCATGTCGCGGCGACCTCCCCGTCCGGCAAATCGGCGTCGCTCGCCTCGATATCGAACCAGAAGGTCACGCCGTCGGGCTCGTTGCGCACGCCGTATTCCATGTTCTGCAGACGCTGGATGGAGACGACCACGGCAAGGCCCAGGCCGAACCGTCCCTGCGCGCGGCTCATGGATTTATCCGCGCGGTAGAAGCTGTCCCAGATCTTGTGGATGTCCTTGTCGGCGATGGGCTTGCCCGTGTTGAAGACGCTGACGCGGAAGACGTTCCCGACGCGTTCGGTGTTGACGGTGATGCGCTTCTCGCCCTCCGCGTGTGAAACGGCGTTGGACAGGTAGTTGCTGGCGACCGTCGCGACCATGAACGTGTCCGCGTGTCCGATGAAGGAGGGGTCGGTCAGGTTCTCGACGAAGATCTTCTTTTCCGAAAGGATCTTTTCATTGCGCAGGAACCAGTCGTCGAAGATGTCGCTGATGCGGAAGTTTTCCGCCACCGGCTGATAGTCGCCGGATTCATACTTGATGATCTCCAGCAGCTTGAGCACCAGATTGTTCATCCGGTCGGTCTCGGAGCGGATGGTGCGGCAGTACGCCGAAGCTTTTTCGGCGTCGCCGGCCTCCAGGAACGCCTCCACGCCCTCCGCGTAGCCGGAGATGATGGCGATGGGCGTCTTGAGCTCGTGGGAGACGCCGTTGATGAACGCGCTGCGCAGCTGCTCGATGGTGCGCTCCTGCTCGATGTCCTGCTGCAGCTTTTCATTCTGCCGGGACAGGTCGGCCAGCGCCGTTTCGAGGGACTGTCCCATGTCGTTGATGCTCTGGGAGAGCTGGTCGATCTCCTCCACGTTGCTCGGCTCGCATTTCTGCGTGAAATCGAGCTTTGACATATCCTGCGTCACGCGGCTCATCTCGATGAGCGGCTTCGTCGTGCGGTTCACGAAGATGAAGATCAGCGTCAGCGCGATGCTCAGCAGGATCATCGTCAGCACGGCGATGAAGACGACCGCGATCCGGGCGTTCGTGTCCACGGGGGAGCGCAGGCGGTAGACGTGCATGGTCAGGCCGCTGCTGAACTGCCGGATGAACACCAGATACTCGTTCGACGACGGTTCGTGCCCCAGCCGCCACAGCTCGAAATGGAACGAGTCGCCGAAGTTGTCCGCGTCGTCGATGACGTCGTACTTTCGCCGGCTCTCCTCCGGGATGACGATGGAATCCGTCGTGTAGGGGCCGTTGTCCATCTCGCCGCGGTAATACGTTGCGTAGACGAGACCGCCGTTAGGCAGAAGGATCTCCAGACCGACGTCGTAGTCGCTCTCGACCTCGTCAAGCTGATCCATGAGCGTCTGCGGCGACCGGTCATAGGCCAGCTCGACCGCGTCGGAGGCGCGCCAGGTCGCCAAGCCGGCGGAGATCAGGTACAGCCCCTCCAGTCCCTTTTCCGTCGCGAAGATGATCGCGACCAGAACAAGGAGCAGGATCACCGAAATGACCCTGAATAATCGTTTTGAGAGGGTCACCTTGCGACGACCCTCTCTGTGTTCCTGAATGCGTTTCGGTATCCGCATGATCACTCGCTGTCGACCTTGTAGCCGGTGCCGTAAATGGTTTTGATGTGCTCGGCGCCCCACTTGCCCAGCTTCGTGCGCAGTCTGGCCACGTGGGAGTCCACCGTCCGCATATCGCCGTCAAAGTCAAAGCCCCAGATGTCGTCCAGGAGCTGTTCGCGGGAAAAAACCACGCCCTTGGCGGAGATCAGCTTGTACAGAATGCTGTATTCCTTCAGGGTGAGCGTGATGCTTTTGCCGTCCACGATGACCTCGTGCGCGATGGTGTCGAATTTCAGTCCGTCCAGCTTGAAGACGTGCTCGGCCTCTCTGGCGCCCTGCCGGCGCAGCAGCACGCCGACGCGCTTGACCAGCACCGCGGGGCTGCACGGCTTCGTCACATAGTCGTCCGCGCCGGCCTCAAAGCCGGTCAGCTCGTCGAACTCCTGCGACCGGGCGCTGAGCATCAGCACGGGTACGTTGGAGGTCTCGCGGATGGTCCTGCAGACCTCCCAGCCGTCGATTTTCGGCATCATGATGTCCAGAATGACGAGGGAGATGTCCGGGTTTTCCCGGAACTTCTCCAGCGCGTCTTCGCCGTCCTCGGCGGAGATGGTCTCATAGCCTTCCTTTGCAAGGAAGTCGCATACCAGCGTGTTCATCGCGGGCTCGTCGTCCGCCACGAGGATCTTATACATAACGCTCGTTCCTTTCGGTATTTTTTGCGTTTATTCTTCCGTTTCCAACGCCTCGCCGTATTCCGTTTCAACGGCTGCTTGCCGTTCGCCGTGGAAGGGCAGGATCCGGCTGAACAGGCCGCTGGCCCGGATCGCGTAGAAGAAGGGTATGCCGAGGACAAACAGCACGCCGGCTTCGCCCAGACCGACCCACAGCGCGTTCATCAGGAACGGTGATTTGAAGAGGATCGTCAGCTCCGCGCCGACAATGACGGCGTTGAACAGGATCGGCGGCAGGAAGGAGAGGATCGGCAGGCCCTTGATCGTGATCCTGCGCAGCGCCCAGGTGCAGACGGCGGCCAGCAGCGTCGCGGCGGAGCCGAAGACCATATCCATCCAGCCCATGGGGCTGATGATGTTGGAAAGCACACAGCCGATGGTCAGTCCCGGGATCGCGGCGGGGGTGAAGACGGGCAGGATGCAGAGCACCTCGCTGATGCGGAACTGCATTTCCCCGTAGGCCAGGTTCAGCATGTTCGCGATCATCGTCAGCACCACGTACAGCGCGGCGATCATCGCGGCCTCGATGACGTAGTAGACCGTCTTGTCCGTCTTGCCGCGGCGGGACTTCTTCGGTTGTGTTTCGATCGTTTCTTTCATGTGTTGTCGCTCCCGTAGTTTTATTCTTGGCCGGACGCGCGCGCCGGCCGGGTCAGGATGGTTTCGAACTGACCCGATCCCGCAGGATCGTTTTCATTTTACCAAAACGCGGAACAAATGTCAATATGAACCCCGGACGCAAAAAGGCCGGCGGAACGCGCCGCCGGTCTTGCTTTGCCATCGGTTTGATCAGCCGACAAAGGCCTTGAAGGAGTCGCGGAACCACTGCACCAGCTGCCGGAAGAAAAACAGCAGCGCGGACAGGAAGTTGGAGGACTGGGTGTCGGCGTCCAGATAGACGTGGACGAGCATGTTGTCGGTCACGTCCTCGATGGTGTACACGCCGTGCACGTCGGGCTTGAGCACCTCGCCGTCGGCGTCCACGATCACGCGGACGGTGGAGTAGCCCTCG
>ONWP01000402.1 GCA_900321595.1 uncultured Eubacteriales bacterium | reverse complement strand
TGATCGACCGGATCTCCGCCTTCCAGGGCGGCAACGTCGCCAAGGCCGCCGTCTTCCGCGGCGTCCCCGATCACCCGGAACGCGTCCGCAGACTGCCCCCCGGCCCGGCAAAAAAAGCGCTGGAGGAGCTGCTGGCGCTTGCCGGGAACTGACGGCATCGGCAAAAGCCGAGCGAATTGTCGCAGATTGTTTTCAGTAAAAACGCGGCAATCATCAGCTTTGAGGTATCATTACACTGAATATTTCTTTGGAGGCTTACAGATGAGACGAAGAACGATAAGCTTTCTGCTGATCCTGACGCTCATGCTGGGCGCGCTCCCGCTCATGGCGCGCGCGACGGCGGGCGTTGTCGGCGGGGACGTTGACGGCGACGGGCTGGTGACCGCGGTCGACGCGCGGATGGCGCTGCGCTTTTCCGCGAAGCTTGACGCGCCGACGCCGCAGCAGCTGGAGCGGGCGCGCCTCAGCGGACAGACCGCCGTGACTGCCGCTGACGCGCGTCACATTCTGCGCATTTCGGCGGAGCTGGAGGATTACGATGCGATCCTGGACGGGGTCTGTCAGAGGCTCATCGATCAAATGACCGATGAGCAGAAGGCCGCGCAGCTGATGATGCCGGCGTTTCGCAACTGGAACGGAACGGCTGTCACGTCGCTGAACGACGCGCTGCGGACGCATCTGGAAAAATACGGTTACGCCGGACTGTGCCTGTTCGCTGAGAATACGAAGACGACAGAGCAGACGCTGGCGCTGACAAGCGCGCTGCAAAAAACCGCTGAGACGGGCGCGCATCCGGGTCTGCTGCTTTCCGTGGATCAGGAGGGCGGCGCGGTCACGCGGCTCGGCAGCGGGACAAAGCTCTGCGGCAACATGGCGCTGGGCGCGATCGGCGACCCGGACGCGGCGCGTCAGGCGGGCGAGGTGATCGGCGGCGAGCTGTACGCGCTGGGCCTGAATATGGATTTCGCGCCGGTGCTGGACGTGAACAATGATCCGGCGAATCCCGTGATCGGCCTGCGCTCGATCTCCGACGATCCGGCCACGGTCGCCGCCGTCGGCTCGGCGATGATGGCGGGGATCCGTTCTGAGGGCGTCGCCGCGACGCTCAAGCACTTCCCCGGCCACGGCGATACGGCGACGGACTCTCACAGCGGTCTGCCGGTCGTGGACAAGACCCTCGCCGAGATCCGCGCCTGCGAGCTGGCGCCCTTCGCCGAGGCCGTGCGAAACGGCGCGGACGCGATCATGACGGCGCACATCTGCTTCCCGCAGATCGAGCAGAACACCTATATCTCCAAAAAGGACGGCAAAAAGATCACGCTGCCCGCGACGCTGTCGAAAACGATCCTGACGGATATCCTGCGCGGGGAGATGGGCTTTGACGGCGTGATCGTCACGGACTCGCTGGGCATGGCTGCGGTCAGCCAGCATTTCGACCGGATGGAGACCGCCGTCATGGCGATCAACGCGGGCGTCGATATCCTGTTGAATCCCGTTGCCGTGTCGAAGGAGAGCGATCTGAAGATGCTGGAGCAGTACACAAAGGCGCTGGCGGGTCTTATCACGGACGGATCGATCGACCCGGACCGGCTGAACGACGCGCTCACGCGCATTCTGCGGCTAAAGGCAAAGAAAGGTCTGCTCGGCGGATTTGAGACGACGGTCACGGACGCGCGCCGGGAGAACGCGCTGGCCGTGGTCGGGGGAGAACAGAACCGGGAGACCGAGTGGTCGCTCGCGAAACGCGTCGTGACGCTCGTACGCAACGAAAACGAAACGCTGCCGCTGGACGGAAGCGGCAAAGCGAAGATCCTGATCGCCGGGTATACGGATTCTCTGGCAGCGATCCAAAACGCCGTTTCGCAGGCGCGCGCGGACGGCCTGATCGGCAGGGACGTGACAGTCACCTTCGCCGATCTCGTGAAGCTCTCGAACGCGCAGCTGCAGACGCAGTGCGTCGGAAAGAACGCGGTCATCGCCTTCAGCGAGCAGACCATGACGGCCGGCCTCGCGGACGCGAACCTGAAAAAGATCGACGTCCTCGCTGCCAAGGCGAAGAGCGTCGGCGCGTCCTTCATCGCGGTGAGCAGCTGTCTGCCCTACGACGTCGCCCGGTATACGGCGGCTGACGCGGCGCTGGTCTGTCTCGATCACCGGCGGATCGTGAACGTGACCGTGGAGCCGGGGCAGAGCATGCGCGCCGCCGTGTACGCGATCTTCGGCGGCTTTGCGCCGACGGGGGTGCTGCCGGTGGACGTGCCGGTATTGGATAAGAGCTTCGCTTTTACGGATAAAACGCTGTATGAACGCGGATTCGGCCTGACTTACGGCGAATAAAACCTTGACATCGGGCGCGTTTTCGTTTATCATGTGAATGGTAAAACCATATCGAAAGGAACATCATCATGAAAGGATTTTTCAAGGACTTCAAGGATTTCATCGCGAAGGGCAACGTCATGGATCTGGCCGTCGGCGTCATCATCGGCGGGGCGTTCGGCAAGATCGTCACCAGCCTCGTTGAGGACATCATCATGCCGCTGATCTCGCTGATCACCGGCGGCGTGGACTTCTCGTCGCTGAAATGGGTCATCAAGCCCGACGAGCTGGACGCGGCAGGCGAGGTCATCAAGCAGGGCGCGACGCTCAACTACGGCATGTTCATCACGCACATCATCGACTTCCTGATCATCGCGCTGTGCATCTTCCTGATGCTCCGCGCGATCATGAAGGTCAAGAACAAGATCTCCAAGCCCGCCGAGGAGGAGCCCGAGGAGGAGAAGGAGTCCGCCGAGGACATCCTCGCCGAGATCCGCGACCTCATGAAGAAGGACGACTGATCTTTCCCGAAACACACGATCCCCTGCCCGCGCGGGGGATTTTTCAAAAAAGGAGGAACGGCAAATGCCTTATATCAACACCGTGACGAACGTGCCCCGCGACGGCGCGAAGGAGATCGCGATCAAAGATAAGCTCGGCGCAGCGCTGGCGGCGCTGGGCAAGAGCGAGAACTGGCTGATGCTCAATTTCACCTACGACGC
>ONWP01000153.1 GCA_900321595.1 uncultured Eubacteriales bacterium | reverse complement strand
GTGAATACGTCCGTCCAGCGGCCTTCCGGCAGCCAGACGTCCGCGTATCCCATCCGCGTCACGCCGTCGGATTTGCGCGTGATCGGCGCGACGAGCAGCTGGCCGCCGAACAGATACTGATTCTTTGCTTCATACGCCTGTTCGTCATCCGGGTACTCGTAGTACATCGGCTCGACGAGCATCCGGCCCTCCTCGGCAGCCGCCGCGCTGCGGCTGTAAAGAAACGGGATCAGCCGGTGCCGCAGGCGCAGCGCATTGACGGCGCTTCTGCAGGCGGATTCGCCGTATTTCCACGGCTCTTTGCCGTTGAACGGATCGTTCGTGGAGTGCAGCCGCAGGATCGGACTGAACGCGCCGAACCAGACCCACCGGGCGTACAGCTCGTCGTCGCGCACGCCCATCGTGTGTCCGCCGATATCGTGGCTCCACTGGCCGAAGCCGATATTGGACGCCGTGGCCGTGAAATACGGCTGCAGCGCCAGCGACCGCCAGGAGATCACGCTGTCGCCGGAGAAGCCCAGCGGATACCGCTGCGAGCCGGTTCCGGCAAAGCGCGACAGGATCAGCGGACGCTTCCCGCGCGCGGCCATGTCCCGCGCGTGCAGGTGGTTGAGCATCCACAGGTTGTCGAGGCCGTCCATCTGCGACGTCGTACCCTGCTGCCAGTCGATCCACCAGAAGTCCACGCCGTCGTCCTCGTACGGGTGGTGCAGATATTTAAAATATCCCTCGACGAACGCTTTGTCCGTCAGGTCGAAGACGATCGGCTCGCCCTTCGCGGGATCGCGGCCCAGGAAGCGGCAAAAGTCGCCGTACCGGTCCTCGAACCGGCGCACGCCGTCCGCGGGGTGCAGATTGAGCGTCACACGCAGCCCTTTTTCGTGCAGCGCGGCGAGGAACGCCCGATAGTCGGGAAACAGCTCCGTATTCCACGAGTAGCCTGTCCAGCCGGACGCCTGAAACGCCCCGACGACCTTATTCACGACGCCCTTTTTCGGCGTCACGGCGCAGGCGTCCGCGCCGAATCTCTTTTTCACGTCGACCCAGTGCCAGTCCATGTCCACCGTCGCCACGGTCAGGGGGATCTCCCGACGGGCGAACGCGTCCATCAGATCGAGGTATTCCTGCTGGTTGTACGCGTGATACCGGCTCCACCACACGCCGAAGACGAACCGGGGCAGCAGCGGCTGTTTGCCGGTCACGGCGCAGTAATCGCGCACGGCGGCGCGGTAATCGCTGCCGTAGGCGAAAATATAGAGATCTCTGCCGCCGGGCGACCGGGCGGCGAGCGTGCCGTCCGGCGTCAGCAGGAGCGAACGCGTGTCGTCCAGCAGCGCGACGCCGCTTCGGGAGACGACGCCGTCCCCCAGCTTCACGCGGCCGTCGGTCATGTCGAGCGTCCGGGCGGTGCCCTTTAAATTGCCCCGGTCAAAACCGGTCACGACCGCGCCGTCGGCGAACGCGACGGAAAGCAGCGTCCCGCGCGCGTCAAACGTAAAAGCGGCCGCGTCGGTCTTGACGGCGAAGCGTCCGCCGTTCTCGCACAGCGCGGCGCAGACCGGTCCCAGATCGCGGTTCAGCACGCCCTGCGTCGGCCTGTCGGTAAAGACGTCTGTCTCCACGCGCAGCAGACGCGGCGTGATCACGCTGACGCGCGCGCGTCCGCGGACGAATACGTTCGCGTTCGGCGCCGCGGCGTCCGCCCCGACTCCGAAGGTTTCCTCATACCAGCCCATGACCGTTCCTCCTCATTCCCAGCCGCTCCACACGTCCGGGCAGTAGCCGACCGTGGCCTGCCTGCCGTTGCGCACGACGGGCAGCCGCATGATCTGCGGATTATCCAGAAGCTTGTAAAACCGGTCCTCATCCGAAAGATACCGGATCAGCGCGAGGGTATCCTGATCCTTCGCGTTCGGGTCGATCAGCGCGTCGAGCCCGCCGACGGCCTGACAGACCGACCGCAGCTCGCCGGCGCTCATGCCCTTTTGATTCATATCGATATACTGGAAGCGGATGCGCCGCTCCTTGAACCAGCGTTCCGCCTTGCGGCCGTCGCTGCTCTTCTTCGTCGCGAAAATCTGGATATTCACGGTGTTTCCTCCGTATTCTCTTCAATTTGCGTCAGCGTGACGTTCAGCGCGTCGTCCACCTCGGCCAGATACACGCGCTTCACCGGATCCATGAGCCCGGATTCCCCGGTGACCGTGACGCGCGCCGTCCCGGACTTGAGTCCGTAGACCGTGAGCACCCAGGTGTAGCTTGCGCCGTCCGTGTACAGCCCCGGATCGCCCGCGGCGTACTCCCGACTCGTATCCAGCGCCACGACGGACGGATCGTCGGTCTCTGCCAGGTATTCGTATCCGCCGCCCTCGAAGGAGTCAAACCGCAGCGAGGCGCCCTCCGTGTCGATTTCCGGTTGGTACTCCATGGTATTGCGGCCCTCGACGCGCAGCGTCACGTCGCGCGCGGGCATATCGAACCGCAGGACGAAGCCCTTATCCTCTTCGTAGTCCGGATTGATCACCGTATCGTCAAGATAAAACGTATAATCCGTATCCGTGGCGATCCAGCGGAAATACGCCTCGACCTGTTCCCCGGCGCGATAGCTCTGTTTCAAGCCGGAGAACGCGTCGGACCCCTCCACGTGATACGTCTTCTTCGAGCAGCCGCCGAACAAAAGCACAAGAATCCCTCCAAACAAAATGATCGCCGTTCCGAAACGCCGCATACGGACCCCTCTTTTCATT
>ONWP01000401.1 GCA_900321595.1 uncultured Eubacteriales bacterium | reverse complement strand
GCCGTCTGCGGCGACGATCTGGTCGCCATGCGTCTTCGCGCGCCGTCCGGCGCGCTGACGGTCGACATCGATCTGACCCTGCCGAGCAAGGTCGGCCGCTACGGCCGTCCCGCGATGGTCGGGTCTGAGCATAAGCTGGAAAAGAGCCCCGAGCTGTTCACGCTCGGCTGGGCGTACAATCCCGAATACGGCAAAAAAGGCTATGCTTTCGCGCTGCGCTTCATCCCGCAGGGCGGCACGGCGGCCGTAACAGAGACCGGCCTGCATGTGGAAGGCGCGGACAGCCTCGTCATCCTTTCCAAAGTCGCGTTCTATTACGACGGCTTCGAGTTCGGCGTCGAGAAGGAACTCGGCAAGGCGCTGACCGCGCTGGACGGCGACTTTGACGCGCTCGTCACGAAGAGCCATGCCGTGCTCGGCGAGAAGATGGCGCGCTCGTACATCACGCTGGGCAAAAAAGAGGATTATTATCTCTCCGGTGAAGAGCTTCTGACCCGCTCCCGCAGCGAGGCTTTCCTCGATCCGGTGCTGATGGACAAGCTCTACGACATGGGCCGCTTCTATCAGATCATCGACACGGGCAAGCTCCCGCCGATGTGGGGCCAGCACAACATCAATACGAATCTGCAGGTCTGCGCGGGCAACAATACCGGCCTTTTCGACGAAATGGACGTGTATTTCCGCTATTATGAGGATAAATTCGAGGATTTCCGCACCAATGCCCGCCTGCTTTACGGCGCGCGCGGTCTGCTTGCAAGCGTCCACTGCGATCCGGACAGCGGCCTTTACTACCACTTCTCGCGCACCTATCCGCACTATGCATGGACCGGCTGCCTCGGCTGGATCTATAACGAATTCTGGGGTTACTGGCTGTGCACCGGCGACCGCGAATTCCTGCGCACGCGCGTTGTTCCGGCGCTTGAAGAAATCGCGCTGTTCTTCGAGGATTATGCCTGCCTGAAGGACGAAAACGGCAAGTCGATCTTCGTCCCGTCCTTCTCGCCGGAGGATCCGACGCCGAACCCCGACTATGTCACCGTCACGTCGAAGTCGATCAACCCCACGCGCATCAATTCCGTCATGGATATCGCGATCTGCCGCGAGGTTCTGCAGAACCTGATCACGGCCTGCAATACGCTCGAGATCAAGCAGGACAGGATCGCGCATTGGGAAGCGCAGCTTGCTTCTCTTCCGGATCTTCTTGCAGACGAGGAAGGCGCGCTTAAGGAGTGGGCATGGCCGACGATCGAGGAAAATTACAACCACCGCCATGTTTCCCACCACTACGATCTGTGGCCGGGCCGTGCCGTCACGACCGATACCGAGCCGGAGATCGCCGAGTCGATCCGCATTTCCAACCGCAAGCGCGGCCAGCAGGATGACTCCGCCCACGGAATCATCCACCGCACGCTCTGCGCGATCCGCCTGCGCGATATGGAGGAGCTGGAGCAGGATCTGACCCAGCTGATCGGCCACGGCTTCGTGCGCCGCAACCTCTCCACCGCGCACTTCCCGTACCGCGGCCAGTTCCCGGATCTGCAGGGCGCGATGCCCGCGATCCTGATCGAGATGTGCGTCTTCTCGATGCCGGGCGTTGTGGAATTTCTGCCCGCTCTACCGGATTACTTCAAGTCCGGCTCGCTCGACGGCATCTGGCTCTACACCTGGGCAAAGCTCGAAACGCTCTCTTGGGATGAAAAGGGCGCACGCGCTGTTCTCGTCTCCGACCGCGATCAGACGCTGACGCTTCGTATGCGCAAGCCCTGCACGATGAAGATCGGCGGCAGGGCTGTCGCCATGGACGGCGACCACGTCGATTACGCCTTCAAAAAGGGCGAAAAGACGCAGATCGAGATCGTGTTCTGAAACTGAGATCGGCTTTAAAAACAGAAAAATCCCCGGTCAGAATTTCTGACCGGGGATTCGTTTTTTTATCTATTGCTGCAGGATATGGCGTTCGCCGTAGACCAGATCGTATTCCATCAATCGATAGGCCTCCAGCATCGCCTGATACTGCTCCGGCACGTCCCGGTAGGGGATGCCGTCGGCGTCCACGAACAGACGCGCGCGGTACAGCGTCATATAAGGCATGACGTTCTGCGCAAGCCAGTTGAAATATGGGTTCAGCGCAAGGCCGATGCGCTGCAGCACATGAAGGCCCAGGAAGGTGCAGCTTTCCGTGTGATCGGGCTTGACTTCCTCCGGCTTTTCGTAGTTTGTCCAGATCAGATACTCGGTCGAGAGCATCTGCGAAAGCTCTTCAGGGCCCCAGTCGGTCGTCATGACGTTCGAGGCGTAGCCGAGCTTTGTGAAGATCGACTGCCCGTCTGTGAGGTTGAGGTTCGGCAGATGATCACCCCAGAAGATCAGCATCACAGGCTCGTCGACCTGCGAGAAATAATCGGTCAGCATGCCCAGCGAGATGTCCGCGTCGCGCACGCCCATGACGTAGCTGTCGACGATCGCGATATCGTTCTCGTCCAGATACGGGCTTGTGATCGTGATGCCGGAGG
>ONWP01000395.1 GCA_900321595.1 uncultured Eubacteriales bacterium | reverse complement strand
GGGATCGCCAAACGTCTCATTGAAGACGAATTTATCCGCGTCAACGGGGAAGTGTGCGTTCAGCGCGGCAAAAAACTGTATGACGGCGACGTCGTAACCTTCGACGGTGTCAAATATACCCTGTCCGGCGCCGACGCATGAAGATCGAACGTCTGCGCGTCAGACAATTCCGCAATATTGAGGAGATCGAGCTGATCCCGTGCGACGGCGTCAACGTCATTTACGGCAGCAACGCACAGGGAAAAACGAATCTGTTGGAGAGTATCTGGCTTTTCAGCGGGTTTCGGTCATTCCGGGGCGCGAAAGATCCGGAGCTGATCCGGTTCAACGAGCCTTTTTTGCGAAATGAGCTGGATTTCTACGGGTTCGGCAGGAGTCAGAACGCGAAGCTGATCATCGGCCGGGAATCAAGGCGTATTATCCTGAACGGCGTTCCTCTGAAAACGCAGACCGGTCTCGTCGGCAACTTTTGCTGCGTCGTATTTTCACCGACCTATTTGTCTCTTGTAAAGGGCAGTCCCTCCGAACGGCGCAAATTCATCGACGCTGCGATCTGTCAGGTTCGCGCAGCGCATGCCGGTTCGCTGATCAGTTTTCATAAAACGCTTGATCAGCGCAACGCGTATCTGAAGCAGGCGCGGCAGTCCCGACCGGATCCGAATGTTTTAGAGGTCTGGGATCGGCAGCTGGCGGAGGACAGCGCGAAGATCGTGAAGGCGCGTATTGAATATCTTAGACAATTGTCTAAAAAATCTGAAGAGATCCATGCCGGACTGTCCGGCGACACGGAACAGCTTGCGATGCGTTACAGTATGCGCACATCGGTGTACGGTCACGACCGGATCGACGACGCGCCGAGCGCGGATGATATATATATTCTTTTACAGAAAAATTTAGAGCGGGACTCGTTTCTCGGCACCACTTCCATCGGCGCGCACAAGGACGATATTGAGATCACGATCAACGCTCTGCAGGTCCGTTCCTACGCTTCACAGGGGCAGCAGCGCTCCGCGGCGCTGGCGCTCAAGTTAGGGGAGGCCGCGATCCTCGGCGATCAGACGGGGGAAAAGCCGGTCGCGCTGCTCGACGACGTGATGAGCGAGCTGGACGCGGACAGGCAGGATTATATTCTCAATCACATTCGGGACTGGCAGGTTTTTATCACCTGCTGCGAACCGGAAACGGTACTGCGCCTCTGTGAGGGAAAATCGTTCCGTATTGAAGGCGGGAAGATCATATAATGTATCTGCATTTAGGCAAATCGACGGTGATCCGTCATGACGAGATCGTTGGGATCTTTGATATCGAAAATACGACAGTCATGCGGTCAACACGCGATTTTTTGAGCCGCGCGCAGCACGACGGCCGCGTCGTGAACGTATCCTACGAACTGCCGGGTTCGTTCGTGGTCTGTGACGCGGGAGATCGTGAGACGGTTTATATCTCGCAGATCTCACCGGCGACGCTGAAAAAGCGCGCCACCGGCAACAAGATCGTATAATTCGGAAAGGGAGAAATACTTTGGAAGAACAGGAAAGAAAAGCGTTTTCGGAAGAGGCATTTCAGAGCGAGGATATCGGCATCTCCGGGGAGGAGGCCGCCGGCGAAGCGCTTGAGCAGATGGACACGACCGTAAGCGAAGACTATACGGCGAATCAGATCGAGGCGCTGGAAGGCATCGAACACGTGCGTCTGCGTCCCGGCATGTATATCGGCTCCACCGGCCCGAAGGGTCTTCACCATCTTGTCTATGAGATCGTGGACAACTCCATTGACGAGGCGCTGGCCGGCTATTGTACGCATATCGAGACGACGATCCTGCCGGGCGATGTCATCGAGGTGCGCGACAACGGCCGCGGCATCCCTGTGGACATTCATGAACAGAAGGGACTGCCCGCCGTCACGGTCGTGCTGACGGTCCCGAACGCGGGCGGTAAATTCGGCGGCAGCGGATACAAGGTCTCCGGCGGTCTGCACGGCGTCGGCTCCACAGTCGTCAACGCGCTGAGCGAGTGGCTTGAGGTCGAGGTCTCGCGCGACGGACATATTTATAAACAGCGTTTTGAGCGCGGTAAAATCGCGACGGATCTTGAGATCATCGGCGACACCGAGGAAACCGGCACGCTGATCCGCTTTAAGGCCGACCCGCAGATCTTTACCGAGACGACGGAATATGACTTCACCATGCTGGAGACGCGTCTGCGGGAGCAGGCGTTCCTGAACGCCGGGCTTCGCATCTCCCTGTCGGATTACCGCGACGACGAGAATCCCGTGGAAGAGGTATTCTGCTATCAGGGCGGCATTTCCTCCTTCGTGACGTATGAAACGGAGGTGCGCGGTCTGACGTCGATCCACGACACGCCGATCCACCTGTCCACGGCGATGGACGACAAGGCCGCCGAGGTGGCGCTCCTGTATAACGACAGCTACAACAACGTGCTGCTTTCCTTCGCGAACAACGTGCGCACGATCGACGGCGGCACCCATGAAAACGGTTTCAAGCGCGCGCTTACGCGCGTATTCAACGACTATGGCCGCAGTCACAATCTCCTGAAGGAAAAGGACAAGAACCTGAGCATCGACGACGCGCTGGAAGGTCTTGTGACGGTCATCAGCGT
>ONWP01000097.1 GCA_900321595.1 uncultured Eubacteriales bacterium | reverse complement strand
TGATGACGGCGGAGTGCAGCCGGGCGATATCGCCCATCAGATAGTAGAAGCCGTTGCCGGCGACGCGCCTCGCGGCGTCCAGATCAATGCCGCGGAACCGCTCCATGATATCGGTGTGATAGGGGACCTCAAAGTCCGGCACGACCGGGTCGCCGAAGCGCTCGACCTCCACGTTGCAGGTGTCGTCCCTGCCGATGGGCACCTGATCGTCGATGATATTGGGGATGCGCATCAGGATCTCGCGGATCCGCTCGCTCTGCGCGCCCTCGGCCGCTTCGAGCTCGGCGAGGCGTTTGGCGTTCGCGGTGACCTGCGTTTTGACAGCCTCCGCCTCGTCGCGCTTGCCCTGCGCCATCAGCGCGCCGATCTGCTTGCTGAGCTTGTTGCGCGAGGCGCGGATGGAATCGGCCTCGGTCTTGCCGGCGCGGTACGTCCGGTCGAGCTCGATGACCTCGTCCACCAGCGGCAGCTTGGCGTCCTGGAATTTCTTTTTGATGTTCTCTTTTACAACGTCCGGGTTCTCCCGGACAAACTTGATGTCAAGCATGGGTATTCCTCCTCATTCGGTTGCGAACTGCTTCGCGACGGCCGCCAGATCGTCTTTGTCGAAAAACTCGATCTCGATGACGCCGCCCTTTTTGCCGGGCTTGACGGCGATGCGTCTGCCGAGCGTCTCCGCCAGCGACAGCTCCACCTCGTCATAAAATGCGTCCCGGCCGGGCTTCGGCTTCGGGGGCGTCTTCTTCGCGCCGGCGTTGAGCTGGCGCACCAGCTTTTCGACCTCCCGGACGGAAAGCTTTTCGGCGGCGGCGCGGTCGGCCAGCGGACGGATGTTGTCCGGATCCTCCAGCCCCAGCAGCGCGCGCGCGTGGCCGGCGGACAGCGCGTCCGCCTGCACCATATCCTGCACGTCCTCCGGCAGCGTCATGAGCCGCAGCAGATTGGTCACGGTGGAGCGGGCAAAGCCCAGCTGATCCGCCGCCTGCTCCTGCGTCAGCGCATATTCGTCGATGAGCCTGCGCACGCCGCGCGCCTGCTCGATCGCGCCCAGATCCTCCCGCTGGATGTTCTCGACCAGCGCGATGAGCGCCACCTCCCGGTCGTCGAGCGTCCGCACGATCGCCGGCACGGTGGTCAGACCCGCCATGCGCGAGGCGCGCCAGCGCCGTTCGCCCGCGACGATCTGATAAGAGCCGTCCGTCATGGGCCGCACGATCAGCGGCTGCAGAACGCCGTGCTCCCGGATGGAATCCGCCAGCTCCTGCAGCGCCTCTTCGTCGAAGACCTTCCGGGGCTGATCCCGGTTCGGCTCCACGTCGGAGAGCGCCAGCTCCACGATGGCGTTGTCGCTGGACAGACTCGCGGCCGTGTTGTCCTCAAACAGCGCGTCGAAGCCGCGGCCGAGTCCGCCTTTTTTTGCTGCCATTGATTGTTTCTCCTCCCGGGCGGCGGTCAGATGACCAGCTTTTTCCCGATGTAGATCGGGTAGGTCGGGTCGCCGGAAAGCTCTTTCCCGGCGCTGATCGCCGTATGTTTGTCAATGATGACGCTGCGCAGCTTCGACTTTTCGCCCACGATGCTGCCCTGCATGATGATGGAGTCGCGCACGACGGCGTCCTTGCCGATGCGCACGCCGCGGAACAGCACGCAGTTCTCCACGGTGCCCTCGATGATGCAGCCGTCCGCCACCACGCTGTTTGTCACGTGGGAGCCGAGACCGTAGTTGGAGGGCATGTCGTCATTGATCTTCGTGTAGACGGGGTGCTTCGCCTTGAAGAGCGACGCGCGGGTCTCGCGCTTGAGCAGATCCATATTCGCGTCGTAATAGGTCTGCAGCGAATCGATGACCGCGCAGTAGTCGTTGATGCGCCAGCCGCGGATGTTGAGCCGGTCCTGATTGCGCATGATGACGTCCCGCTCGAAGTCGGTGAAATTCTCGGCGTCGGCTTCATTGATCAGACGCTCCAGCAGCGCCTTCTTCATCACGAGGATATTGACGCCGAAGACGCCCTCGGCCTTTTCCGGCTTCGCGGGAACGGTGACCTTGGTCACGCGCTCATCCGCGTCGAGCGCCAGATGCAGGACGTTCTCGAGCATGGGGATGCGTCCCTCGCGGTACGCGATCGTCATATCCGCGCCGGAGGCGATGTGCTCGTCGATCATGCGGCCCAGATTCGTGCTGCACACGATATTCGCGTCGTACAGCACGACGTATTCCTCGCGGGACGTGCGGATGAAGTTGGAGATATAGGTCAGCGCCTGCATCTTGCCGCTGTAGACGCCCTCCTTCAGGCTGAAGGGCGGCAGCAGGAACAGGCCGTCGGTCTTGCGGGACAGATCCCAGGGCTTGCCGGTGCCGATGTGGTCCATGAGCGACTGGAAGTTGCTCTTGGTGATGACGCCGACCTTGGTGATGCCGCAGTTGACCATGTTGGACAGGGGGAAGTCGATGAAGCGGTAGCGTCCGCCGAAGGGAACGCTCGCCATGGTGCGCAGCGCCGTCAGGTCGCTGACTGCGTCGGAATATGCGTCGGAGAAAATGATCCCCAGAGTGCTGTTGACCTTCATGCCTTTGCCCCTCCTTCGATATCGTTTTCGATCATGACGTTCTGGCGGATGCGCGCGTCCGCGCCGACGGTGAGGCCGGGTCCCACGACGGTGACGCCCCAGGGGTCGTCCTCCGTGCAGTTCTGCGGATCCTCTCCGACGACCGCGCCGGGTCCGATGACCGCGTTTTCAGCCACGATGGCGTACTGCACGAGCGCGCCCTCCTTGATGACCGCGCCGGGCATGACGATGGAGTACTGCACCTTCGCGCCCTTCTCGACCGTGACGTGGGAGAACAGGACGGAGTAGTCGATCTCGCCGTCGATCTCACAGCCGCCGGAGACGATGGAGTTGTCCACCTTCGCGTCCGCGGAGATATAGTGCGGCGGCACGGCGGGGTTGTTGGAGTAGATCTTCCACGCGCTGTCGCTCAGGTCGATGTTCGCGGCCGGATTGAGCAGGTCGAGGTTCGCCTCCCAGAGGGAGCCGAGCGTGCCCACGTCCTTCCAGTAGCCGGTGAAGTCGTAGGCGAAGAGCCGCTCGCCGTTCTCATGCATGGCGGGGATCACGTCCTTGCCGAAGTCGTTGGAGCTGTCCGCCTTCGCCTCGTCCTCGATGAGGTACCGGCGCAGCTTTTCCCAGGTGAAGATGTAGACGCCCATGCTGGCCTTGTTGGTTTTCGGGTTCTTCGGCTTCTCCTCGAACGCGGTGATGCGCCCGTCGGGGTTGGTGAACATCAGACCGAAGCGGCTGGCCTCCTCCCACGGCACCTCGAGGCTCGCGATGGTGCAGGCGGCGTCGTTGGCCTTGTGGTAC
>ONWP01000393.1 GCA_900321595.1 uncultured Eubacteriales bacterium | reverse complement strand
TTCGCGGTGTTCGCCGCGCTGCTCATCACCGCCACGTTCACCGACCTGCAAGTCAGTCAGCTCCTGACGAAGGGCACGCTGCCGCCGGGACAGTATTACGCGACCGGCCTGTTCGGCGTGATCTTCGAATGCATCGGCACGTGTCCGGAATACCTCGTCAGCGCGTTTTCCTGCGAGGTGCTGGCACTGTACGCGATCCGGCTCCTGCGCGAAAAAAAGTACGCGTTCCCGTTCGCCTGCGTGATGCTCGCCGGCGCGGCCGTGCTGACAGGCGCCTGGTTCAAGGAGCTGTCCGGCTACATCCTGCGCCATTACAGCGTATCCATGAAACCGTTTCTGTGGGGCGTGATCGTCTTCGTGACGCTGCTGTTCACGCTCTGTGAGACGCTGGCGGCCGGGTCGATCTCCGACAAGAGTCTGAAAAAGCTGCCGCGCCTCGCCTTCTGCGTGCTGTTCGGCACGCTCGCGGCCACGCTGATCGTACAGGCGCTCAAGACGCCCTTCGGCCGGATGCGCTACCGCGCCATGAACACCATCGGCGACTTCTCCGGCTTCACGCGCTGGTATATCCCGAACGGACAGCCGGACAAGGAGTGGATGCGCGCGACCTTCGGCACCTCCGACGCGTTCAAATCCTTCCCCAGCGGCCACACCCGCGGGGCGGCCGCCACCTTCTATCTGGCCGTCTACGCGCAGGCGCTGGACGTGAAGGCGAAGTGGAAACGCGCTGCGCTCTGGTGCTTCGCGGTCCTCTTCACCGGCCTTGTGGCCGTCAGCCGCATCATGGTGGGCGCGCACTTCTTCAGCGACGTGCTCGTCGGCGGCACCATCGGCTTCTCCTGCTGCATGATCGCGCGCGAGGTCGCCTGCAAGGGAGAAAACATCAAAGCGCTCCGAGGCTGACAGACGCGGAAAACCGCCCCGTCCGAAAAAGGACAGGGCGGTTTTTTGATCGTCTGTTACTCAGTGCAGCTTGTTCCAGATGAGATAAAGCAGCGCGAAGAGCCGCGTCTGAATGAACTTGACCAGCAGCTTGCCCAGCGGCGTGCGGTACTTGTCAAGCGCCTCCTGCGGGATCTCGCTGTCCACGCGGCCCTCGTACTCCAGGATGTAGGGCTGCGAATAGGTCACGCCGTTCTCGGAGCCGATCTGGAACCGGATATAGCAGCCCAGCGCGTCCTCGTAGTCGTTGAGGTCGATCGTTGCGGTGTTGTTCACCAGCTCGGTATCGGTCTTGATGACCTTGCCGTTCGCGATGAAGGACACGTAATCGCAGGGTCTTGCGTCGTCCACGACGACGGTGATCGTATTCGCCGACTGATCGACGGTCGCCATCTTCACGTGCGGCACCATCTCGTCCGCCAGGATCGGGCCGTTGACAGGGTGCGCCTGATCGGAGTTGTCATGGCTCGCGCAGCAGAAGAACGCGCCGGTGGTGATGGCCTCCTTCACGTTTTCGGGCGTGTTTTCCGCCAGCGGGATCATCTCGTAGGCGTGGCCCATCTCCGCGATCGTCTCGCTGTCGTCGTTGGAGAAGCCGATGATCGTCCTGCCGTGGGGAATGACGACCTGCAGCAGCTCATCCCACAGCGCACGGTCCTGATGCGTCAGATGGTCGCGGCCGTTGACGATCTCCATGCCCAGGCAGGTGTCGTTGTTCACGAAGATGTTCGCGAAATACGCGATGTTTTTCGGATCGTGCGCGCGTTCGGGATGCACATGGGAATCCAGCCAGTCGCCGACGTGATTCAGGAAGGTGTAGCCCTCCTTGCCGTCGTTCTGCACGCCCTCAACAGCGCCCGCGTAGTCGTTCTCGATGCCCCAGACGCCCTCGCCGTAGCTGCCCTCCTCGAGGTACAGGCCGTTGACGTGCGGTTTTGAGATCGTGGCCATATTCATTTCGATGCCGCCGACCACGTCCGTCATGCCGCGGCCGCCCCGGTCCGCGCCGGTGGTGATGCGTTCGTAGTCCTCGTCGGTCATGTCGGCCTCGACGTGGTACTTATAGCTCATTGTGTGCCCTTCCACGTGATTGGCCCAGCTGAACGGCGGGAACGTGTTGTGATGCTTGTTCCAGCCGTAATTGATCACGCCGTGATCGGTCATGGCGAGGATATCAAAGCCCAGATCGTAATACTTTTCCACCATATCCGGCAGAGTGAACTCCCCGTCGGAAAAGGTCGAGTGCGTGTGCAGATTCGCCTTGTACTGGGTGTAGGTGTCCCAGTCCACCGCCGCGTAGGGGTCTATGATGGTGTAGTCGGTGGGCGCGGCCGCGAGCACGGCAGGCGCCGCGACGCCCAGGCAGAGCACGAGCGTCAGCATACAGCTGACGAACCTAGCAAATCTCTTCAAAACGATCCTCTCCTTTTATCACGAACGGCTGTTCAGCCGTCTTTTTTTCGTTTCGGCAGCAGCTCCCGGAAGTCGGCGGCCGCCAGAACGGAACAGATCAGCACCACGGCGCAGCACAGCACCGAAACCGGCGTCACAGCGGAGGTATCCCGGAAAATGACGACGGTCAGGATCATCGCCCACGCCGAATAGGTCACATCCAGCGCCATGGCCTTCGACGGGCCGATGCGGCCGATGGCGCGGTAATACATCAGATACGAGCCGGTGGAAAACAGCGCGGCCAGCGCGATCAGGCCGAACAGAAGCAGATTATCCCGGACGAACAGTCGCGCGGTAAAGCCCCAGCCCCGCAGGATCGGCAGCAGGACAGCCCCGTACACCAGCGCGGAGGTCGTCTGCCGGATCTGAAGCGCGTACGCGTCCTTCACGGCGGGGTCGGTCAGGCATTTCGCCAGGATCACAGCCTCGATCCCCCAGCCGAAGGAGCACATGAACACGCCCAGAAGCCCCAGCCCGACGTTCTTGATCTCGACGGAGCCGCCGGCGCTGATGCCGAAGACGCCCGCCAGCGTGCACAGCAGGAAGATCCAGCGGTACCACTGCATCCGCTCCTTCAGGAAGATGTGCGCCAGGATCGCGCCGATCGCGGGAAAGATCGCGCTGGCGACCGCGCCGACAGACGCGCCCATGTTGTTGACCGCCAGCATGTAGCCGGTCATGCCCACGGGGCCGCCGATCAGACCGGCGACGGCCACGAATCTGCCGCTGCGCGTGCGAAGCGCCTTCCCCACCTTCGGCAGCTCGCCCCGGACGCCGTTGAAAAGCAGCATCCAGACGGCGCTGCAGCCGTCGTGCAGGAACGTGCTGACGAAGGGCGCGAGAAAGAGCGCCTGCGCCGTGGAGACAAAGGGAGCCATGGCAAGAACATATCCCAGCGTCACCGTGCCCAAGGCCCAGGTCACACCGGCCAGAATCCCCCAGATCACCGCTGCAGCGCTCCTCTCGTCCGTTTTTTTTATTTTAACACAGCAGGCCTCAAAAGAAAAGAGGGGTTTCACAAAAAAACAGCCCGGAGCCGAAGCCCCGGACCGTTTTGTGTTTCAGAGATCGTTTACCGTTCGATCATTCGGCAACGTAGCCGTACTGGAAGTACCAGTAGCCGTACGGGCTGTGCCAGATGCCCTTCAGCGAAGAGCTCTGCAGCCAGAAGTCGTTGTAGTAAGCGACGGGGATGCAGGCGTAATCATCCATCATGACCTTCTCGGCGTCATGCAGCGCAGAGAAGTGCGCGGCGGAGTCGGCGACCTTCGAAGCGTCGATCGCGGCGTCAAACGTGGGGTTGTTATACTTGCCGTCGTTGTTGCCGTTGGTGGAGTACAGCAGCTCGATCATGTTGGAGGCGTCGTTGTAGTCCATGACCCAGCCGTTTCTGGCCATCTCGTAGTCGCCGGCGCGGCGCTGCGGGGTGAAGGAGGACCACTCGACCTTGTCGATGTTCATGGTGATGCCCAGGACCTCCTTGTAGCACTGCTGCAGGTACTCAGCGACCGCTACGTGGTAACCGGAGTCGTTCGTGGAATACGTGATCGTCGGGAAGCCCTTGCCCTCGGGATAACCGGCGGCTGCGAGCGCTTCCTGCGCGGCCTTCTTGTTGGCCTCGTAGTCCTTGCTGATGTAGGTGTTGCCGCCGTTGGCGGTTACAGCGTTGTCAAAGAACATGCCGTCCGCGTCAACGACGCCGGGGCCGACGAAGTTGTAGGCGGGCGAGTAGGTGCCCTGCATGATGGTGTTCGCGATGTAGTCGCGGTCGATCGCGAGGTTGAGCGCCTTGCGGACGTTGACGTCGTTGAAGGGCGCCTTCTCGCAGTTCATGTTCAGGTAGTAGGTGCCGAGGATGGTGTCCACGTAGAAGTCGCCGCCGTCAGCTGCCTTCTTCAGACCGGGGATCTCTTCGGTCGGGACGTCCTTGATCATCTGCGCCTCGCCGCTCGTATATGCGGCGTAAGCGGCGCTGGAGTCCTCAAGGAGCAGGAAGTTGATGGTTTCGGTTACGATCTTGGAGGAATCCCAGCCGCCCTTGTAGTTGGGGTTCTTTTTGCAGACGATGCGCTCACCGGGCGTCCAGGAGGAAATCATGTACGGGCCGTTGCACACGTAGGTCTCGGGCTTGGTGGCCCAGGCGTCGCCGTTGGCGTCAACAGTCGCCTTCTGAACGGGGCTCATGGTACCGAACGCCACGATCTTGTCAAAATAAGAGCACGGATACGCCAGCACGATCGTCAGCGTCTTGCCGTCGTCGCTCGCGTGCACGTTCAGCTTGTCGACCTCGGGATACCCGTCGATCATGCCGACGACCGTCTCGCCGTAGGGCGCCGCGGTCGCGGGATCGCAGATCCGCTTCATCGTGTACTCGAAGTCCTTCGCGTTCAGCTCCGTGCCGTCGCTCCACTTCAGACCGTCGCGCATGGTGAACGTCCAGGTCAGACCGTCGTCGCTGACGGTGTAGCTCTCGGCCTGGCCGGGCTGGACCTTGTTGTTCTCATCGATGATGAGCAGCGTCTCGAAGAGGGTGATGAGCATGTTGCCGCCGTCGACTGCGCTGTTGAGCGCCGGGTCGAGCGTCTCGGGGTTCGGTCCGATCTGGACGGTCATCTCCGAGGAGGTCGGGGTCGCGCTGCCGGAGGGATCGTTCTGCGCGTCGGGCTTGCTCACGGAGTCTCCGCCCTTGGAGCAGGCGACAAGCGCCAGAAGCATGCACACCGCAAGCAGACATGCGATCAGTCTTTTTGCATTCATTTGTGGTCTTCTCCTTTTTTGTCTGTGCGGTCACGCCGCACGTTTATTTATTCACAACGCCGAAGGCGCATGAATACGGGTTCAGTTGACGCGGTCCAGGTGATGGCATGCCACCCAGTGGCCGGCGCTGACCTCCTTCAGCGGAGGCGTCTCGGCGGCGCAGCACTCGTCCGCGTAGGGGCATCTGGTCCTGAAATGACATCCGCTCGGCGGATTGACCGGACTCGGGACGTCGCCCTGCAGCGGAATGCGCTCGTTCGCGCGCGCCGTGACCGGATCCGCCACGGGGATCGCGGAGATCAGGCTGCGCGTGTAGGGATGCGCGCTGCGGGAGATCAGCTCGTAGCTGTCCGCCAGCTCCACGATTTTTCCGAGATACATCACGCCGATCCGATCAGAGATATGCCTAACGACGCTCAGGTCGTGCGCGATAAACAAATACGTCAACCCCATTTCCTGCTGCAGATCCTCAAACATATTGACGACCTGCGCCTGAATGGAGACGTCCAGCGCGGAGACCGGCTCGTCGCACACGATAAATTCCGGATTGACCGCCAGCGCCCGGGCGATGCCGATGCGCTGCCGCTGACCGCCGGAGAACTCGTGCGGATAGCGGTTCGCGTGCTCGCTGTTCAGGCCCACGCGCTCAAGCAGCTCTATGATCCGGTCGTGCCGCTGGCTCTTGCTCTCCGCGAGCTTGTGGATATCGATCGATTCGCCGACGATATCCGCGATCGTCATGCGGGGATCCAGGCTTGCGTAGGGATCCTGAAAAACGATCTGCATCTTGCGGCGATACGGCATCATGTTGACAGCGATGGATTCCTTCTTGTCGAACAGCACCTCTCCGTCATACACGATCCTGCCGTCCGTCGGTTCATACAGTCGCAGCAGCGTCCGGCCCACCGTGGTTTTGCCGCATCCGGATTCACCGACGAGCCCGAGCGTCTCCCCTTTGTAGATAAAGAACGATACGTCGTCCACTGCCTGCACAAATCTTTTCTGTTTTCCGAAACCGCCCGCCGGAAAGTATTGCTTCAGATGCTCGATCTCAACGAGCTTTTTAAGACTCTTCAAAGTCGGTGGCTCCTTTTTTGATTTCTTGCTCCTGCCACAGCCAGCAGTACGAATAGTGCGTATCGCTCAGATGCGTCACAGGCGGCTTCTCCGTCAGACAGACCTTCATGCAGTGCTCGCAGCGCGGCGCGAACGGGCACCCCTTCGGCGGATTCATCAGATCGACCGGCTGCCCTTCGATCGGCACGAGGCGTTCGATTTTTTCCGCGTTCAGCTGCGGGATGGATTTGATTAGACCCTTTGTGTACTCATGTCCGGGCTGATAGAAAATCTCGTCTGTCGTACCATACTCTACGATATTTCCGGCATACATGACCGCGATCCGCTCGCACATACTCGCGACGACGCCCAGATCGTGCGTGATCATAATAATGCTCATGCCGAGCTTTTTGCGCAGATCCTGCATCAGTTCGAGGATCTGCGCCTGGATCGTCACGTCCAGCGCGGTCGTCGGCTCGTCCGCGATCAGCAGCTTCGGCTCGCAGGCCAGCGCGATCGCGATCATGACGCGCTGACGCATGCCGCCGGAATGCTCATGCGGATACTGCTTCAGCCGTTTCTCCGGTTCGTTGATCCCGACAAGCTCGAGCAGCTCCTTGGCACGGTTGTGCCGCTGGCTCTTCGTCATATCGGTATGCAGTTTTAAAACCTCTTCGATCTGATTCCCGATCGTATAGACAGGATTCAGGCTCGTCATCGGATCCTGGAAAATGATCGAGACCTCTTTGCCCCGCATTTTGCGCAGCTCCTTCTCTGTCATCCGGTCGACCTGATGCCCGTTAAAACGGATCGTTCCGCCGATCAGCTTGCCGGGGAACGCCGTCAGCCCCATGATGGAATACGCAGTCACGGATTTCCCGGAGCCGGATTCGCCGACAATGCCCAGCACCTCGCCCTCGCCAAGAGAGAAAGAAACACCGTTCAATGCCTTCACTTCACCGGCAGGGGTAAAAAACGAAAGCCGTTCGTCTTTTATTTCCAATAGTTTTTCTTTCACGGTATTCGTCTCCTCAGTTCTTGAGCTTCGGATCAAACGCGTCCCGAAGACCGTCTCCGAACAGGTTGAAAACAAGGATCGTCAGGCTGATCAGGATCGCGGGGAATAGCAGAAGATGCGGGAACGCATTCATTCCCTTGACCGCGTCTGTTGCCAGAGATCCGAGGGAAGGCATCGGCGCGGCAACGCCCAGACCCAGAAAGCTCAGATAGCTTTCC
This sequence comes from uncultured Eubacteriales bacterium, assembly GCA_900321595.1. Lineage (GTDB taxonomy): Bacteria > Bacillota > Clostridia > Oscillospirales > Acutalibacteraceae > UBA1081. The sequence goes on along the minus strand of ONWP01000393.1, from coordinate 8,415 downwards.
GTGAAAATCGCGGAGGGGATCTGCAGCGTTGTGGTGACGATCAGCGTTCCGATACAGTTTGTCAGCAGGTGCTTGCGTATAATCCGACCTTTGCCGGAGCCCATCGCGCGCGCCGCGGTCACATATTCGGCTTCCTTGAGAACCAGAACCTGCGAACGGGTGATTCTCGCCATACCGACCCAATAGAGCAGCACAAATACGATGAAGATCGCGATCAGATTCGGACCGACCGTCTGCATCCACTTAAAACCGTCAACCGCCGCGAGATTTTTCAGCGGATCACGAAGAACCATCGCAAGAATAATGATGAGCAAAATATCGGGGATCGTATACAAAACATCGGTAAAGCGCATCATGATATTGTCGATCCAGCCGCCGGCAAAGCCTGCGATCGCGCCGTACGTGGAGCCGACGAGCAGGACAAGCGCCGCGCAGACAAGTCCGACAGTCAGGCTGATCCGCGTTCCCATCATCAGACGAACGGCGAAATCCCGTCCCAGCTTGTCCGTGCCGCAGATGTGCGGAAAAACCTTCTCCCCGGCGGCGATCTGCGCTTCCTCCTGCGCGCTGTAGTGAAACGGCGCGAGATTCTCACTGCCGCGGAGCTGCTGCTCGTAGCTGTAGGGCCAGAAGGACGGCAGGAAATAGGCGAAGATCACGATAACCAGGATCACAAATAAACTGACGACCGCGACTTTATTCCGGAAAAGGCGGCGAAAGCCGTCCTTCCAGAAGCTCACGCTGTCGCGCATGACGACGAGGCTTTCCTTCTCTTCAGGAGTCGCGGGCATAAAGGCGTCCGCATCAAGGTGCAGACTGATCGGATTTTTCTTCATAATTCCGCCCCTCCTTACTTCAGATTGATACGGGGATCGATGATCTTGTACAGAATATCAACGATCAGATTCGCGGCGATAACCAGCGTCGCAAGGACGATCGTCGTCCCCATGACCATCGTATAGTCGCGGTTGACGATCGAAGAGACGAACTCTCTGCCGAGGCCGGGGATCGTGAAGATCTTTTCCACGACAAAGGAACCGGTCATCAGTCCCGCCAGCATCGGCCCGACATAGGTCACGACCGGCAGGATCGCGTTGCGCAGCGCGTGCTTGAATATCATCTTAAAGTTGGAAAGACCCTTTGCCTTCGCCGTGCGGATATAATCCTGCCCCATGACGTCCAGCATGCTCGAACGCATCAGACGCGTGATATACGCCGTCGGATAAATGGCAAGCGCCGTCACCGGCATGATATACGCTGCCAGTGAATTCAAACCGACCGTCGGCAGCAGGTTCAGCTTGCTGCCGAGGAAATACAACAATAAAACACTGCTGATAAAACTGGGGATCGCGATCCCGCAGGTTGTAAACACTATGATCACATTATCCCAGATCTTGCCGCGGCTGTAAGCGGACAGACACCCCAGCGGGATCCCCAGCAGCAGCGAGATCACAACGGCAATCCCGGCAAGCCGCGCCGAGACCGGGAACTTTGAGAAAATGATATCCGATACCGTACGCCCGCGCTGACGCAGACTGACGCCCATGTCGCCGTGCAGGAAATCACCCAGATAGGTCAGATACCGCTGAAACAGCGGTTTGTCCAAACCGTATTTTGCTTCCAGCGCGGCCTGCGCCTCTGCGCTGATGGATTTCTCCGCCACGAAAGGACCGCCCGGCACCGCGTGCATTACGAAAAAGGTGATCGTGATCACGACCCAGATCGTAAAGATTGCGAGCAATATGCGCTTCAGGATGTACACGATAGTATTGGATCTCATTCTAACAGTCACTACCCTTATTTCTTATCCGGAATGTTTGATAATTTCCTATTTTTAACAAAGCATCTTAACGATCTTCTGTTTACAATCGGAATCTTTGACATTTTCCGTTTATTCCGTGATATCATAGCAGAATGATTTTGCTTTTATTTTGCGTATTTATGTCCAAAGTGTGAATATTGACACAAAAACCGCAATTGTTACATTATTGATATCTTTTTATGAATAACAATTCATTTACGCTCTGATTATGCGCATAAATTTCCATGTACAAACAAAAAAACAGCGCGGAGTATTTTCCGCACTGTGTGATTCTGCGATCTGCAGTTATTCAGATTCCGCTCTGCGCAGCAGATCGCCGGCGCGCAGGGTTCCGTCCTGCGAGACGGTGACGCGCTGGCACGGGATATAGGCCTCCGCGGTCGGCTCGCCGGCTTCATCGCGCAGCTCGCGCACCGTAAACGGCCGTCCCGTCTGTCCGGGCGTCAGGACCTCGAGCGTCTCCCCGTCCGCGAAGCGGTTGCGCATTTCAAGCTCCGCGCGGCCGTCCGGCAAAACGCGCGTGACCACCGCCGTGAATCTGGCGTCGGCAGTGTAATTGCCGTCGTTCGCGTGACGCAGCTTTTCCACGCCGTAATAAAACCCGGTGGAATACGGACGGTGGCTGACGCAGTTCAGCTCGCGCCGCAGCGCCTCCGGCGACCCGAGCCCGTCCATACGGCACCGGTACGCGTTCGTCACCGTCGCCACGTAATAGGCGGTCTTCATGCGGCCTTCGATTTTAAACGAGCATACGCCCGCGTCCGCGAGCTCGTCGAGCATATCGATACAGCACAGGTCGTGACTGGACAGGATCGCGCTCGAGCCGTCCTCCTCGATCACGTCGTAATAGACGCCGGGGCGCTTTTCCTCGAGCAGCTTGTAATGCCAGCGGCAGGGCTGGGTGCACTCCCCCCGGTTGCCGCTGCGCCCGTTCAGGTAGGAGCTGATCAGACACCGGCCGGAATAGGACATACACATGGCGCCGTGCACAAAGCACTCCAGCTCCAGCGCCGGCGGGATGTTTGCCCGGATCTCCCGGATCTCGGCGACGGTCGCCTCCCGCGCCAGCACGATGCGCTTCGCGCCCAGCTCATAGTACAGGCGCGCCGTCTCGTAATTGGTGACGTTGGCCTGCGTGCTGACGTGCAGCTCCAGCGCGGGACACGCGCGCCGCATGACGCGCAGCGCCCCCAGATCGGATACGATCGCCGCGTCGACGCCCAGCTCGTGCAGCGCAGCCGCGTAGTCGGCCAGCGGCGCCAGCTCGTCGTTGCGCGCGAAGCAGTTCACCGCGACGTACAGCCGTTTGCCCGCCCTGTGCGCGGTCTGCGCCGCGCGGCGCACGTCATCCGCCGAAAAACCAGCCGATTCCGCCCGCAGCTGCATGAACGGCCCGCCGATGTAGACGGCGTCCGCGCCGAACCGCAGCGCGGCCTCAAGTGACTCAAAGCTGCCCGCCGGCGCGAGCAGCTCTGCGTTTATTTTGTTCATGCGCCCGCCGCCAGCGTGTAGATCAGGACTGACACGACGCTCAGCACCATCAGAATGGCCAGCACAATGGCGATGATCTTGACCGTACTTCTTTTCATCTATGATTCTCCTTATTCCTCGATGCCCATTTTTGCCTTCATATCCGCGCCGAGCGCGTCCGTCAGACGCTGCGCCGCCTCCGCGTCAGGCGCGACGGCGGTCAGGTAGACCTTGATCTTCGGCTCCGTGCCGCTGGGCCGCACGACGACGCCGCTGCCGCCCTCGAGCGCGTAGGAGAGGACGTTCGACTTCGGCAGATCGATGGGCGTCTTCGCGCCGGTTTTCAGATCGGCGGTCTCGCGGGTCAGATAATCGCTGACGGACAGCACCGCGAGCGGTCCGACCGTCCGGGGCGCGTTCGCCCGCAGATCGTCCATCATGCCCTGCATCTTGCGCATGCCGTCGGCGCCCTCAAAGACGAAGTTGAGCAGCGTGTTCAGGTACAGACCGTACTTCTCATAGAGCTCCGCCATGACCTGCGTCAGGTCGCGCCCCTGTTTCTTGTAATAGGCCGCCATTTCGGCGATGAGCATCGACGCGTTGACGGCGTCCTTTTCGCGCGCGTGGGTGCCGGACAGGTAGCCGTAGCTCTCCTCCAGACCGAGGATGAACCGGTCGGCCTCGCCGGCGTTATCCAGCTTCTCGACCAGCTCGCCGATGTATTTGAAGCCGGTCAGCACGTTCGCCGTCTCGCCGCCGAAGTCGTCCGCGATCATGCGGATGAGCTCGGACGTGACGATGGATTTGACGATGACGGGCTTTTCAGGCAGCGTGCCCTTCGCCTGCCGCCGTTCGAGCAGATACTGCGTCAGCATGCAGCCGACCTCGTTGCCGGTCATGAGCTGATACGCCCCGTCGTGCCGCACGGCGATGCCGACGCGGTCGCAGTCGGGATCCGTCGCGATGATGAGATCCGCCGGGAAGTCGGCGGTCATCTTCAGCCCCTCCTCGAAGACCTGCCGGATCTCCGGATTCGGGAACGGACAGGTCGGGAACGTGCCGTCTGGCCGCTCCTGGCTCTCCACCACGCGCAGATCCTTCACGCCGATACGTCTGAGCACCTCGCGGACGGGCTTATTGCCGGTGCCGTTGAGCGGCGAATAGATCAGCTTGAGGTCGACCTCGTCGAAGATGCCGGGATCGGGCTGAAGCGCGAGGATCTCCTCGTAGAACGCCTCGATCAGATCGTCGCCGATGTAGGAGACGAGCCCCTTTTCGAGCGCCTCGTCAAGCGCCATGCACTTCACGCCGTCGAACAGATCCACCTTGCTGATGGCGTTATACGTGGCGAGCGCGTCCGCGTCTGTCATCTGATAGCCCCGGCGGTCATAGCACTTGTAGCCGTTGTATTTGCTGGGATTGTGGCTTGCCGTGATGACGATGCCGCTGTCGCAGCGCAGTCTGCGCACCGCGAAGGAGATCATCGGCGTCGGCATCAGCTCCCGGTACAGGTACACGCGGACGCCGTTGGCGGCCAGCACACCCGCCGCGTGCGCGGCGAACCGGTCGGATTTGATGCGGGAGTCATAGCCGATCGCCACGGCGTTATCCGGCTTGACAGCGTTCAAAACATCCGCCAGCCCCTGCGTCGCCTGCCCGACCGTGTAGACGTTCATGCGGTTCGTGCCGGCGCCCAGGACGCCGCGCAGACCGCCTGTGCCGAATTCCAGCGACTTGAAAAAGCGATCCTCGACCGCTTTTTCGTCGTCCTTTATGCTTTCCAGCTCCTCGATGAGATCGGGATCGGCTGTCGCGCGCGTCAGCCAGCGCTCCAATTCCTTATCGTACGCACCCATTCCGTTTCCTTCCTTCCTGATAGCTCTGTTATTCTGATTATTTCAAAGGGTATTCGCCCAGAATTTACGATCCAGCGACCGGTATTGAATGGCCTCCGACACGTGCGCGGAATCGATCAGCTCCGACCCGTCCAGATCGGCGACGGTCCGCGAGACGCGCAGCAGCTTGTCGTAGGCTCTGGCGGACAAGCCCATCCGGTCGAACGCGGCTCTGAGCAGCGCGTTCGCGCTGTCGGTCAGGACGCAGTACCGCTTCGTCTGCGCGCCGTCCATGCGGGCGTTGCACGGGATCCCGGCGTCCCGAAGCCGCTCCTGCTGCAGCAGTCTGGCGGCGTTGACGCGTTTGCGGATCTGCGTCGACGGCTCGCCGGACGCCTTGCCGGAAAGCTCGTCATACGCGACCGGCGGCACCTCGATATGGATATCCAGCCGGTCCAGCAGCGGTCCCGACACCCGCGACAGGTACTTTGCCGGCGCGCCGGGCGGACAGGTGCATTTGCGGGTCGGGTGCCCGAAATAGCCGCAAGGACACGGATTCATGGCGCACACCAGCATCACGCTCGACGGGTACGTGAGCGTCCCCGCCACGCGGGAGATGGAGACGCGTCCGTCCTCGATGGGCTGTCTGAGCGCCTCGAGCGCCGCCCGCGAGAACTCCGGCAGTTCGTCCAGGAACAGCACGCCGTTATTCGCCAGCGACACCTCGCCCGGCTTCGGGATGCTTCCCCCGCCGGTGAGACCGGGCGCGCTGACCGTGTGATGCGGACTGCGAAACGGCCTTTGCCGCACGAGCGAGCCCTTGCCGAGGAGCCCCGCGATCGACAGGATCTTCGTCGTCTCCAGCGATTCCTCGAACGTCATATCCGGCAGGATCGACGGGATGCGCTTGGCCAGCATGCTTTTTCCGGAGCCCGGCGGCCCCACCATCAGGACGTTGTGCCCGCCCGCGGCGGCGACCTCCAGGGCGCGTTTGGCCTTGTACTGCCCCTTCACGTCGGCGAAGTCCGCGCTGTACAGCACCGTTTCCGCCGGTGAGAACGCGATATGCGCCGCCGGCTCGATCGGTTTGCGCCCCTCCAGATGCTCCAGCAGCTGCGTCACGGTCGAGACGGGATAGACGTCGATCCCGTCCACGACGGCGGCCTCGGCGGCGTTGTCCTGCGGCACATAGATCTTCGCGACGCCGTTTCTGCGCGCCTCGATGACCATGGGCAGCACGCCGTTGACGCGGCGCACGTCGCCGCCGATGGAAAGCTCGCCCAGGAAGGCGCTGTCATCCACCGGCGCGCCCAGCTGCCGCGTGGCCTGCATCAGCGCGATGAGGATCGGCAGATCGTAGGTCGGCCCCTCCTTGCGGATATCCGCCGGCGCCAGATTCACGGTGATATGCACCAGCGGGAAATCGAAGCCGGAGTTTTTCATCGCCGTGCGGACCCGTTCCCGGCTCTCGCTGACCGCGGCGTCCGGCAATCCCACCACGTCGAAGCGGTACTTGCCCATGGAGATGTCGGCCTCCACCTGAACGGGATACGCGTGCATCCCGAAGACGCCGACGCTGTTAACTCGTGCGAACATGGCGGTCTCCGTCAGAGGACGCTTTCCAGCTTCGCGGAGTAGCGCAGGATCTTCCGCGCTTCACCGGCGAGCAGCTTGCCGTCGCCGTTCAGGTCGCTGTTGATAAAGCCTTGACCGGTCAGCGTTTCCAGCTTCGCGGACACGCGAAGCACAAGCCGCGCGTCATTGGCAAGCACTCTGCCGTCCAGGTTCGCGTCGCCGCGCAGACCCGGTTCGGCGCTCTGCGTCGTGGACGCGGGCGCAGCCGTGGTCGGTGCAGCGGGTATCGTTGTATTCTCGATCGGGGCGGCGGTCGTCGCGACAGGCGCGGCCGTCGTACTCTCGATCGGGGCGGCGGTCGTCTGTTCCGCGGGCGCGTCCTGCTTTTCACAGGTCGCGGGCACGTTCGCGGGCAGGTTCTCGCTGATCGCCTCCAGCGCGGTCGGCGTCCCGGCGAAGACGATTGTCTCCAGCGCCGGCGTATCCTGGAACGCGCCTTTCCCGACGCGCGTCACACTCTCCGGGATGCGCACGGTCTTAAGCGACGCGCACCCGGCGAAGGTCATGGATTCAACGCTCGTTAGCCCCTCCGGCAGCGCGATCTCGGTCAGCGCGGCGCACCCGGTAAACGCGCCGACGCCCAGCTGCTTCAGTCCGTCGGGCAGCTCGATCGACTGCAGGGACGCGCAGTTCGAGCAGACGCCGAGTCCCATATTCGTGACTGTATCCGGCACCTGCAGCGTCTCGACCGCGCTCTGGGCGAACGCGGAATTGCCCAGCACGGTCAGGCCGTCCGGCAATACGACGCTCTTGAGCGTCTTGCTGCCGCGGAACGCGCCGTCGGCGACGTTCGTCACGCCGTCCGGCACCGTGAGCGCGGTCAGGTCTTTGCCGGCGGGCACGCAGTACAGGATCGTGCCGTCGCGGCTGTAAAGGACGCCGTCAACGGCGGCGAACCGCTCGCTCGCCGGGTCTGTTTCGATGGCCGTAAGGTTCTCGCAGGGCGCGAAGGCGCTCAGCCCCACGTACTGCACCGACGCCGGGATGGATACGGTCGTCAGCGCGTCGCAGAACATAAAGCTGTAATTGCCGATCTGCGTCAGCGCCGCGGGGAACTCCACGGACGCAAGCGCGCGGCACTCATAAAAGGCGCTCTGCAGAATGGCGTCCAGCGACGCCGGAAGACGAACGGTTTTCAGACTGCCGCACCCGTAGAAGGCCGAGGCCGGGATCTCCGTAACGCCGTCCGGGATGCTGACCGACGTAAGAGACGCGCAGCCGTTGAACGCGGAAACGCCCAGCGCGGTCAGGGAATCCGGCAGCGAAACGTCGGTCATCGCGCCGCATTTGGTGAACGCGTAGCTGCCCAGCGCCGTCACGCCATCCTCCACGACGACGCGGCGGATCCGGTCGCGCAGCTCCGCCCACGGCGGCGTTTTATCGAGCCACTGCGCCGTCGCGCCCGTGCCGGAAAGCGTCAGCACGCCATCCGCGGAAAGCGCCCAGCGCACATTTTCGCCGCAGTCGCCGCCCTCAGCGGCAAGCGCGGCCGGGCAGAAGCCGACGAGCATACAGGCTGCGATCAGAACAGCCGCAAACGAACGGAAAAAGCGTTTCATAATGACCTCCGCTGCCACGCGGACAAACGTCCGCGCATACTGATTTGATTTTACCACATCAAAAATAGGGATGCAAGAGGCAAAATGCGCCGGA
>ONWP01000226.1 GCA_900321595.1 uncultured Eubacteriales bacterium | reverse complement strand
GCGCGTTCGAGCGCTTTGTTGCCGGATTGAGTCGAAAGGCTTTGCGGGTACGGAGAGTCACTTATCTCAATTGTCGACCACTTCGCAAGCGGAGCAAGGTAATATACGTCGGTAAGATAATCGCAGTTATAAAACGCTCTTTTATCGATCTTCGTAACGCTGCCGGGAACGGTCACGGTATTAAGAGAATCGCATCCGAAGAACAGCTCTTCGGGGATCATCGTCGGTCCTTCGGGCAGAACCGCCGAACGCAGGCCGTGACAATCCCTGAACGAACCTTCTCCTATAGAGACGACGCCGTCCGGAATGACGACAGACGTAAGCCCTCCGCATTCCCTGAAAGCAGAGATGCCGATAATGCGCAGACTTTCCGGCAGTGAGATACTTTCGATTGCCCTGCAGTCGTAAAAAGCTCCTTGTCCGAGTTCAACAAGCGTATCGGGAAGTGAAACGGAGGTTATTTTTCTGCAAAGCCAGAAGCACCTGTCTGAGATAACGGTAATACCGGGCTCAACAATCAGAGTAGTAATCATGTCGCGGTAGGGCTGCCACGGCTGAGAGTTGGGTTCGGAAAAATAATTTGCCGTCGCTCCCGTCCCGCGTACGGTCATCACGCCGTCGGAGGTGATCGTGAACGTCGCGTTGTCCGAAGGATTTTTGTTTGAATCCTTTACGCCGCAGTTGCCTTCGGCGATCACCGTTACTTCCCCTCCGTACGCCGCAAACGCGCCGATACTACAAAGCGGCAGCGCGAGCAGCAGAAGCGTCAGAAGCACGCTCAGAACGGATTTCTGTTTTTTATTCATACATACAGCTCCCTTTTATAAAAACATTCACGTTTAATGTAATACCCTTATGACAGATTGTAAACAGTTTCGGCGTGAAAAGCCGTTTCGAGAGAGTGAAAAGCGTCATTCGGCCGTTTCCTTCGCGGGATTGAAGCACAGGAACAGCCGCAGCTCGAATACGCCGTCCTCCTGCAAAAACGCGACGTTGTCCTCGCCGTACTTCGCGGCGGCCCGTCTGATGCTGCGGAAGCCGTAACCGTGCGCGGCCTTGTCCTCCTTGCTCGTCAGCGGCAGGCCGTTCTTTGTTCTGACCGCCTCCGCGATGGGATTGCGGATCGTGACGAAGACGGTCCGGCGATCCATGCGCGAACGAAACGTGATCGTCCTCTCGTCCGCCGGCAGACGGCGGCAGGCCTCGATCGCGTTGTCGAGCGCGTTGGGAAAGATCGTATAGATGTCGTCCGGATCGACGCCCTCGGCGGGGAACACCGCGTCGAACGAAACGTCGATCGTGATGCCGTCGCGTTCGGCGAGCTGCTGCTCAAAGGAAAGCACCGTATCCAGCCGGTAATTGCCCGTGTGGAACCGGTCGCCCACGCGAACGGCGAAGTCGCTGAACTGCTCAGCGATCTTTTTCGCCTCCTCCGGCCGGTCCGCGTCCAGCGACGCGATCAGCGGCCGCATCTTCTTCGGAAAGTCATGCCGAAAGATCCGCACGTCCTCCATGATCCGCTCCATCTTCTCAAACTGCAGGATCTGCATCTGCAGCTGCCGCCTGACGTTTTCCGATTCGTTTTTCATCCGCAGGAAGCGGATGCTCGCGTAAGTGACCGTCGCGGAAAGAAGCGGCACGTTCAGCAGGATCAGCACAAATTCCGGGTGCTTCGTTTCTGAGATCGCCGGGCCGATCACCAGCAGCGTCGCGACAAAAACAGCGGTCGACAGGACGATCAGCACATAGAGCACGACGCCGGTTTTCGTCAGATCCGCGACGCCGGTCCTGCGCTTCATGCCCCGGACGAACAGGAACAGCGCCGCGCCGAAAAAGAGCAGGTCGAGCGCAAGCCCGATCAACGTCTCCAGCGCGTCGTTGCGGTCGGCGTAGTCGAAACCGAAGAAGATCAGCAGGATCAGAAAGCCGAGCGCCTCGACAAAGCTGTAGCCGGCCACGGTGAGCATGGCCTTCCACAGCCCCTTCCCCTGAAAGAGCAGCGCCATTGAGAGGAACGGCAGCAGCAGGCCCGCCGCGGAGCAGAGAACGGCCGCGGCGTCGGAATTCGACTGCGTCAGGATGGGATCGAACGCGCCGACGACGAGGCACAGCGCACCGCAAAGGATCCGCGGCAGCATTTTTCCGCGAAAGGGCAGCCGGAACAAAAACGCCGTGAGCATGGCGCAGCCGGCGACCGCCAGCAGCGTGCGCAAGATGGACAGCAGCGACCAGACCGGCAGCGAGCGCTGCAAAACGTCAGCGGCGGCATACATGGCGCATCCTCCTTTCGCGTACCCGCTCAGCGGTTGAGCAGGAACATGAATTCATGGTAAGCCTTCTGGAACGTCTTTTCCTTCAGCGAAAGCGTATCGCCGTTTCGCATCGTCACGCTCTTCGCGTCGTAGGAATCGACGTACTGCAGATTGATGATAAAGGATCGCTGGATCCGGAAAAACAGCTTCCGCGGCAGCAGCTGCTCGATCTCGCGCATCAGGTAGTTGTAGGTTTCCGCGCCGTCCCAGGTGTGGATCAGCACCTGCTTGTCGCTGGCCTCCACGTAAAGGATATCCTGCGCGTAAAGGGTCTGGTAGCTCTTGCCCCTGCGCAGCTCGAAACGGTCGAAAAAGGACGTGTGATAGAACTGATCGATCTTCTCGGCAAGCGCGTCAGGATCCGCCGGTTTTTTCAGGAAGCCGTCGGCGTGCACGCCGTGGTTGATGATCTGCGCCGCGGCAGCGTCGTAATTCGTGAGATAGCAGATCGTGACGGCGTTGCCGAACTTCTCCTTCAGCGCCTGCGCGACCGCGATCCCGTCCATCTCGTCCATGCGAAAGTCGAGAAAGTACAGATCGTACCGCTCCTGCCGGAGCAGATCCCGTCCGTCCTCGAAGCAGTCGCACCGCATATCGTAATTGCGCCGCAGAGCGTATTCCTCGATCATCCGGGAGAGCTGCCGCGTCTCTCTCGGCTCATCGTCGCACAGTGCAATCCTCATGACAGCCGCCCCCTTTTGTTTCTTTTTGATATATCATATCACAAATAACGCGCCGTTACAACCGCCGCGCACCGTAAAGCGCGCAACCGCCCGACAGGCCGGAAACCGAATCTCCGCCCCTATTTTTTCCCAAAACCGCAAAAGAATCAAGCCGTTCGGAATGAAAAACGGTTTCAAGGGAGTAAAAAAACGATTTGTCCGTACATTCAACTCAATAAACCACCGGTCTGATACAAACCGGTGGTTATGTGTTATCCCTTCGCTTACGCTTCCGCTTCTTCCTCTTTCTTCATCACGCCGGGGAGCGTTCTGGTATAGCTGCCGGCGGTCAGGCGCTCTGTCTCGCGGCCGGGCAGGATGAGGTCGGCCTCGGCGCCGAAAGGTACGGTCACGTCCACGGTCACATCGTCGCCGTCGATCGTCCACTTCACGCGCCATGCGCCGGACGCGCTGCGGTACGCCAGATCCGCGTATCCCAGCTCCCGGATAAAGATCGGCCGGATCCGCGCCGTGCGGTAGCCGGGCGTTGTCATCTGCAGACCGGCCATGTATTCCGTCATCCACTTGAAGATCGAGCCGAACGCGTAGTGATTCAGGCTGTTCATGCCGGTGGAGGAGATCTTCCCGTCGGGCGTCAGGCTGTTCCAGCGCTCCCAGATGGTCGTCGCGCCGAGGTTGACCTCGTACAGCCAGCCGGGATACTCCTCGTTGAGCAGCAAGAAGACCGCCTGGTCGTCCATGCCGGCCTCGCTGAGCTGCTCGAGCATGAACGTCGCGCCGATGAAGCCGCAGTCCAGCTTCCCCGCGCGGATCTCGAGCTTCTCGCGAAGACGCTCGATGATCGCCTCCCGGTTGCCCAGACCGTGCCGCAGGGACAGCAGAAGTCCCGTCTGCGTGTCGATCGCGCAGCGGCCCGTCGGGGTGTAGTATTCATTCAGGATGCGCGCGCGGATGCGCCCTGCCAGCGCGTCGTATTCGGCCGCCTCTTTTTCATACCCCAGCAGCCGCGCCGCGTCGGCGACCTTCTTCGCCGAATCCATATAGTGGACGTCGCCCAGGAAGCCGGTATCCGTGCCGCCCAGCGCCGTGTCCTTGTCCCGCTCGTCGTGGCGGTCGAGCGCCAGCCAGTCGCCGAAGTGGAACCGTCTGCGCCACGCCATGTCGTCCCCGTCGGTGCGCGTGATCCAGTCGACCCACATGCGCATGGACTCGAACTGCTCGCGCAGGATCGTCTTGTCGCCGTAGGCGCGCCACAGATAGGTCGGGATGCACGTCGCCGCGTCGCCCCAGACGCAGCAGCCGCCTCCCATGCCGAAGCTCGGGATCACGTGCGGCACCTCGCCGTTCAGGTCGCGCTGCTCGGTATCCATATCGTGCAGATACTTGCGGTAGAAGGCGTACGCGTCGTGCAGATACATCGCCGACGGGCTGAAGACGTTCGCGTCGCCGGTCCAGCCCAGCCGCTCGTCGCGCTGCGGGCAGTCGGTCGGCACGTCGAGGAAGTTGTCGCGGCAGCCCCAGAAGATGTTTTTGATCAGGCGGTTGATCTTCGCGTTGCCGGTGGTGAGGCAGCCGGTGTCCTCCAGGTCGCTCGACAGGGCGAGACCCGTGAAGGCGTTCGCGAGATCCTCGTCCGACGCGTTTCGCGCGCCTGTGACCTCGATCTTCGCGAAGCGGTAGCCGTAGAAGGTGAATTTGGGCTGCAGCGTATGCGCCTTCCCGTCGCAGACGACCTCGTATTCCGCCTTCGCGGAGCGCAGGTTGTCGCGGTAGAAGTTCCCGTCCTGGAGCACCTCGCCGAATTGCATAAAGATGCGCGTCCCGGCGGGCTCGCAGACGTCCATGCGGAAGGTGCCGGTGATGTTCTGCCCCAGATCGACCACGCACTCCCCGGCGGGGGTGCGGATGAAAGCGCCCGGCAGCTCGTCCAGCACGCGTACGGGCAGGCTGTAGCGCGCCGTCAGCGCGGCGGGCTGCGCCGTCTCGGGGTCGTGGAAGCCGAACGCCGGACCGGTGGTGACGCGCACGGCCTGCGGCGCGGTCTCATCAAGGGTCAGGTCGACGTGTTCGCCGTCGTAGATGCTGTCAAAGGTGATGTTCGAGAGCGCGACGGACCAGCTCTCGTCGGTGCCGACGACCTCGCTCGTGCCGTCGGCGTAGTCGACGCGCAGCTCGGCGATCAGCTTGTATTCGTCGCCGTAGTGCGCCGTGTTCCACATGCTCTCGGAGAAGCCGATGCGCGACAGGAACCAGCTCTCGCCCATGAGCACGCGCAGCGCGCTGCCGGGCTTGACGAGGTCCGTCACGTCATAGGTCTGGTACTGCACCCAGCGGGCGTAGTTGTTGCAGTAGGGCGCCATATATTCGTCCCCGACGCGCACGCCGTCGACGCTGACCTCATACGCGCCCAGACCGCAGATATAGAGCCGCGCGCGCACGGGCGCTTCTTTCACATCCAGCGTCCGCAGGAAGACGGGCCGCCGCTCGGTCCGGTCTGCGCCGAGCCATTTCGCCTCCCAAGGCTCATCCTGTTTCGCTGTCTCGAAGAAGCACAGCGCGCTTTCGGCCTCCTCGCCGGCGTCGCTCTGCACAGCGACCGTGTAAAAGTATCGCGTGCGGGGGCGCAGCGGCAGATCGAGCGCCGTGCCGAGGGGATCGGCGTCCGTCCAGCCGGTATCCAGCAGAACACGCTTCATTTGCGCGTCTTCCCAGACGCGGATCCGCGCGCCCGTCTGCCGCTTTCCGGCGGCGTCCTCGACGCACCAGCTGACGCGGGGATCGGCCAGCTCGTATCCGACGGGGTTCGTC
>ONWP01000061.1 GCA_900321595.1 uncultured Eubacteriales bacterium | reverse complement strand
GGTCTACTTCGGCCAGTGGTTCACCCCGCTGCGCGAGGCGCTCGACGCGTTCGTGGAGTCCACGCAGCAGACCGTCACCGGCGACGTGAAGCTGAAGCTCTACAAGGGCAACATGATCAACGCCGGCGTGACCAGCCCCTACTCCCTGTACAGCGAGGAAGTGGCGACCTTCGACGAGGATCACGTCTACAATCAGGCCGATTCCGCCGGGTTCATCAATCTTTTCGGTCTGCCCATCAAGGTGCGCGCCAAGCTCAGTCAGAACTGGGACAAATAAGCGTCCGCAAATACCGCGGCCCCGGGAAACCGGGGTCGTTTTGATTTTGCGCCGTAGCACGCTGCACGGGGTGCGCCTGACGGCGCAATGAATACTGAAGACTGAAAAACCGTCAAATGAATAACGTCGGGTCGCTGCGCTCCGATTTGTAGAGGTGTTCGCGTTCACCTGTAGAGCGGTGCACCTGCACCGCCTTCGCCGCATACGCAAAAATCTTCCCGGCGTGCAGGCGCGCCGCTCAACGGGACGCCGCCGCACCGCAAGATCCGGCTCCGCCCGGACTAACTCCCGAACGACTGTCCGATCTGCCGGATGGGATCGTAGCCCAGCGCGAAATACTTGAAGATCCATACGACGGGGCTCCACCTGAACAGAAGCCAGTCCAGCACGGTGACGAGCGTGCGCAGCCGCGTGGAGATATCGCGCGTCTTCGGCACGTCGACCGGCTCGAGCGTCTGCCCCTCGCGCAGGATGGTGAACGGCTGGGCGTAGCAGATGCCGTGCGGCCCGGTGATGTAGAAGCGCACGTACAGCTCGGGCGTGTTCAGCAGGGCGGGATCGTTGAGGTCCAGCGTGGCGACGCCGCCGGCGACGCCCTCCTCCCGCTTGATGACCTCGCAGTTCGAGACCCACGTGATGCGGTCGAAATTCGTCCCTTCCACAGTGATGATCCCGTCGTCGCCGGTCGTGATGCGCGTGACCATCGGCGTGTCGCAGCTGTCGTAATACGCCGGGTCGTCCCAGAGCGCGAGATCGTCGCTGTAGCCGGGCAGCTCCTGCATGCCGTTGAGCTCAAAGCCGTTGGAGTAGTGGCTCACGGCGAAGGACGTGCCCTGCTCCATGGCGCGGCGCGTCTCCGGCAGCGACAGATCGTCCATCATCAGCATGGTGTAGGCGTCGTTCTCACTGCTCAGCGAATGCGAGTCAGCGAAGCAGAAGCCCCACGGCGTCACGCCGTTCGGGATGGTCTTCTGCAGGATCTGATCGTACAGGATGCGGTCGCACCGGGTGTGCGCGTCCGTCGCGCTGTTGATGCCCATGCCGACGCAGGAACCGGCGTTGTCGAGAAAGACGCGCGCGAACTTGTTGACGTAGTACTCGTCGATCTTCTGCCCGACGTGATCCGCGCTGTCCTTGTCCACGTAGACGTATTCGCCCACGTGCGACAGCATGGAGATGCCGCCGGCCTCGCGGACGCCCGCGGCGGGCGTCTCGTAGTCGCCGTAAACGCCGGCGAGCCCCTGCCCGTACTCGCTCCAGTAGCCGGTCAGGTGGCAGTCGGCGACGGGCGTCGCCATATTCAGCTCGATGCCCAGCGGCACGTCAAGCATGCCGCCCGCATGCGTCCGGGTGGGCGAATCGGCCGTCCCGTTCAGGATCGCCTCGTATTCCTCGTCGCTCAGCGGCTCGATCGGCGCGAGCTTCGTGCGCTCCTTCTTGACCAGACGCACCAGCGGCACGAGCTGCGGCTGCTCGTTCCAGCCGCGGTTGAGCGTGCCGTGGTCGGTCAAGGCGACGATATCGTAATCCAGATCGTAGTGATGCTGCACGAATTCATGGATCGTCGGGTAGCCGTCCGACGCGTTCGTGTGACAGTGCGGCTGAAATTTATACGCCTGCCAGCTGTCCCAGTCCACCGCGTCGTAGGGACTCGTGATCGTCCACTTCACGGGCGCGGCGGCGAGCGCCGGCGTCGCGGCGCCCAGCAGCAGGCAGATCGTCAGCGTCAGGCAAATGATCGCGCGGGATCGTCTCATCTTGACCACTCCGTTTCATCGGTTTTCCACAGTTTTATTATAAATGCGGATTTGCGCGAATGCAAGACGGTATCGCGTTTTTTTCGGATCCCGGCGGCAAAAAAGATCCTTTTGCGCGCAGACCAAAAAGCGGCCCGTGCCGGACCGCTCGTATTCTCATGGCAGGCGCGTTACGTCTTCAGTCCCGCCGACCTGCGCAGGATGCCTCTGGCGTCGCCGGCGCGCACCGCGCCGTCGCAGTTGTAGTCGGCGCAGAGCGGGGCGTACGCGTCGCCCTTGTAGAGCCGCGCGGAGATGCGCAGCGCCAGCCGCGCGTCCTTCGCCAGGATCCGGCTGTCATGATCCACGTCGCCCACCAGCAGCGGCTGCTGCTCCGGATAGGCGTACACGGTCAGGTTGTCACTGTCCACCCGGATGCGGATCAGCGCCCGGTACGAGCCGCCGGGCTCGATGATCTTGCCGCGCTCGTCCGACAGCGTCGTGCCGGTCGCGGATTTTTTCCACGTCTCCAGATTCTGCCATTTGCCGGAGATCAGTCTCTGCAGCGTCATGCTCACGGTGATGGCGGCTTTCTGATTCGTCACCACGGTCGCGCTGCACCGCGCCGTCGCGCCGGAGATGTGCAGGAACGCGAGTCCCCGGTCGATCTGTCGCCACGCGGCGCTGCCGCCCTTGATGGCGAGCGCCACGGGGGTGTAGCCGGTCGGCTCCACCGGGATCTCCGGTTGCGCGGTCTGCGTCTCCGACGCGGGCGCGACCACCGGTTCGGCGTACGCGGTCATCGGTATCATCAGCGCGGCGATCAGCAGACACGCCGCTATGACTCGAAGCTTCATCGTCGATTCCCCCTTACCTTGCCCCGTCGACGATCTGCGTCAGCGCGGCCTCGTCGAGGCTGCCGGAAACGGCGTAGATAAAGTTGCCGTCGTACCGGATCACCCCGCGGGTATTCTCATCGGACGCGTACGCGATGTGCCGCACGCCGTCCACGTCAAATTCTCTGGCTTCCGTCTCCTCGGTGTCGAAGCCGAACCATCCGCCGGACAGGGACTTCGTCAGCGTGAACCAGTCGTCGCCCGACTCGTACCGGACAACGATCGCGTCCGCCGTCTGCTGGCGCTGCGTCTCGGCAAAGCCCGCCGGGACGATATCGCAGACAAGGTCCTCCAGCTTTTCGTCGACGGCCGGCGTCACCAGCTGCGTGTGATCGGAGAAAACGCGCGGCACAAACTGCCGCACCGCGGGCGACGCGGCGGCGGAGACCGTCAGGACGAGGATCGCCGCCGCGGCGACAAGCAGCCGCACGGCGCGCTTCGGCAGACGTCTGACCGTCTGCTTCGGCTCGATGGCGAGGATCCGCTTTTCCAGCGCGGACGACGGCTCGACCGTCTCCCGCGGCGCGCGCGTCGACAGCTCCGTCTCATACCGGATCAGCGCGTCAAGCGCCTCCGGCGGGAATTCATTTGTCCTCGTCACGGCGTTCCCCTCCCCTCATCAGATATTGTCTGGCCCGTGAGATCCGCTTGCGGACGGTGGCCTCCGTCACGCCCATCATGTCGGCGATCTCGTCATAGTCGAGACCGTGCACCGCGTACAGCAGCAGCGCGTCGCGCAGCGCGCCCGGCAGCGCCCGCACGCGGTCGACCATCTCGCCGGCGCGTTCGCGGTCGATGCTCTCGCGCTCCGGGTCGTCCGGGGCGACCTGCTCCCGGAAGCCGGTATCCGGGTCGTCCAGGCTCACCTCGCGCGTCGTCTGCCGGAACTGCTTGATCGCGCAGGTGCGCAGCACCGTCATCACGTACCGCCGGGTCTCCACGGCGTCCACGTCCGTCACGCGGTCCATGTGCCGCGCGATGGACAGGAACGCGTCGTGGACGCTGTCCTCCGCCAGATCGCGCCGGTGCGTCATCTCCATGGCCACCGACAGCATGAGCCGCCCGTATTTCACATACAGCTGCTCGAACCGGCGTTTTTCGTCGGCCGACGCGAACGCGTTCGTCACCAACACGGAAGCAGTCCTCTCATTTCTCTTTCCTGTTAACTATATTCTCTGAAAAATAAATTTGTGACACGATTTCCGGCATGTTTTGAAATTTCGTATACCTGCACAAAAACAAGACCTGCGTTTTGTATGATTTTACCTAAATAATCGCGCGTCCGTCAGCTCCGGCCGAGCATCGATCCGAGCCGCCGGAAGAAGTCGATCAGCCGGTCGAAGAGCTTCCGCAGGAAAGCGAGCCGCTCCCGGCTCGGCCGCATCGTCTGCGCCCGGCTGTGCGCGTTGTAGGGCGTCTGCCCGCCGGCGAGATCCAGCCCGATCACCGTGCCGGGAAGCGTGCCGGCCTCGCCGTAGTCCCACGGCTCGAAGCCCAGCGCCAGCGCGGGGGAATCCGGCGACAGCGTGAAGTCAAAGCGCGCGGCGTCCGCGAAGCCGGGAGAAGCCGTCACGGTGCTGCCGAGGTATTTCCGCCTCTGGGCCGCGGGCAGACGGATGACGTTTTCGTTATCACCGCCGGGCTGGATGTAGACCTCCGCCCCGTTGGTCAGATCCCACAGCAGGTTGTCCCAGGCGTTCAGCGCTTTTTTGTCCTCCACATGGCTGAAGGTCGGCGTCGTGCCGTCGGTCAGCAGGATGTTGCGCGTGAAGTCGGCGGTCTTGTGATTCTCGTACCGGGAGACGACGCGCACCTGGGACTCGGCGCTCAGGGCGAAGATGTTGTTTTCGATCCGGTTGTCCGCGCCGTAGTGCAGGTGATACGCGTCGCTGCCGCAGGCGTAGACGAGGTTTTTCGTGACCGTCATGCCGGAGGAGCCCTCGTCGAGGTAGATCCCCCAGCCGCCGTAGCCGCCCTGACCGGGATCGGCAGCGACGTTGTGGATGACGTTGCCGCTGATGACCGTGCGCGGCTGCACGCCCAGCATGTAGATGCCGCCCATGTCGGAGAGCCAGCCCTGCCCCACGTCGTAGATCAGATTGTTCTCGATGCGGCAGTTGTCCGTGACGTTGTAGGCGTAGCCCCAGACCCAGCCGCAGGAGATCGCCGTGTAATAGCCGTCGTGGATCTCATTGCGGCTGACGGTGACGCTGTTCGCGTGGATGACCAGCACGCCCACGGCGTTGTAGAACTGCTTCCCGTACCCGTTCACGAGGCAGTTCGTCACGGTGATGTCCCGCGTCACCGCCGGGTCGTCCGCGGGCACGTTTTCACCCCGGATGTAAACCGCCTGCGCGCCCAGATTCTCAAAGACGCAGCTGTCGACGGCCGCGTCCGAGACGGCCCGGCCGAGGAAGACGGCGCACGCCGCCACATCCCGGAATTCGCAGTTTTTCACGGCGATCCCGGCGCAGTTCTCGAAGGAGACGCAGGGCGTCGCGTCGTAGCCGGCCTGCGTGCTCAGGTCGCGCTCCGTGTTGTTCCGGGGGATGCGGAAGCCGTTGCCCCGGAAAATGATGTTCTCAAATTTCAGCCCGTCGCAGCCGTCGACCGCGATCATGGTGTCCAGATCGGAGCCCCACAGCGTCAGATCCGCGGCAGTCTCTCCCTCGAAGGGCACGTACCAGAGCGTTCCGTCCGCCCGGTCGAGATACCACTCGCCCGGCTCGTTCAGCGCCTCAAACACGTTTTCAAAGAAGTACCGGTCGCCCGCGCGGACGTTCATGCTCGACAGACGGCTGAACTCCAGCCGCCCCGTGTCGGGCTCGTACCGTTTGATCGTCAGCATCTCGTCCTTCCAGAAGTGCAGGATGCGCAGCACCACGTCCTGTTCCCCGTGAAAGACCGGCACGTCGCCGCTTTTTACGTACATGGCCTTCCACGCCTTGTGGAAGTCGTCCTGATTCTCCCGGTTGACCCAGTCCGCGTCCTCGGTGTGATCGACCAGCAGATAGCCGCTCTCCGGGTAGCGAGGACGGCGCAGCATCCGCGTTTCGCCAAAAAGCACGTTGAAGTCGTCGTTCCCCACGTCCAGCCGGAAGGCGCGCACGCCGTTGACCGCGTCCTCGACGAAGCCCGTATACGCCTTGCCCGCCGTGAAGGTCACGCGTTCGCCGGGATACGCCGCGTAGGTCACGCCGGCCTTGTCCGTCCCGTCGAAGCGGACGGTCTCGTCAAAGGTGTACGCCCCCGCCCGGAACAGCACCGTCACGTCGCCGCCGAGGGTCTTCGCCCGCTCCTTCGCGCCGCCGAGCGTCGCCAGCGGGCTGTCGATCGTGCCGGCCGCGTCGTCGGAGCCGTCCGGGGAGACGTACAGCGTCGCGGACGCGCCGGCCGGCACGGCGAAGCAGCCGAAGGTCAGCGTGAGCGTCAGGATCGCGAACAGGATCTTTCGTAATCTCTTCAACAAGGCGGATCCCTCCAGGTCGTTTTATTGATTCCATTATAACACCGGCGCCGCGATTTTGGAACAGGCCGCCAGGGCGAAATTGTGAATTTTCCGCAAAAAAACGGTTTTTGTCCAAAAATCATTGCAAAACGTGACGGCCGCATGATAGAATATCGTATCATCTGCGCAAAGGAGACAGACAACCCTATGAGCAAAGGCGATTTCGACGGTTCCATGCCCCGCGAGGTGCTTGAATACTATCTCTCCCGCGCGGCGAGCGCCCAGTGGATCTACTCGTCCGACACGCTGGACGACGACATCCGCGTCATAAAAAAGACCGGGCTCAAATTCCTGGGACGCGCCGCCGGCATCTGGAAGGGCGACCGCCCCGAGGAGGCGCATTTCGCCCTCGCGAAGGCCTCCGCGGACAAGATCCACGCGGCCGATCCCGAGGTCATTCTGCAGGCCTGCATCTTCGAGGCGCTCTACCGCGAGGACGTGGAGAACGTCCCTGTCCCGGCGTGGGTATTCGAGGCCTTCGGCCTGCCGGTCGAGACGCGCAATTTCGACTACGACGCGTGCCTGTTCCCGAAGGACAGCGGCGCGTGGGAGATCATGCCCGACATCTCGAAGCAGGAGACGCAGATGTGGTTCTACTACCGCGGCAGACGGTACATCGACTGCGGCTATGAGGCGTTCCACATGGGGCAGATCCACCTGTACACCGGCCACGACCGGGATCTGAAGTGCATCGGCCGCGTGATCGGGATGCTGCGCGAATACGGCGCGAAACACGCCCGGCGGCACAAGGTGCTCTTCGACGCGCACTCCCACTCCCTCGTGGTGAACGGCAAGAGCCTCCTGGACTACAACGCCATGCCGCTGACCCGGTACCCGGTGCTCGACCGCCCG
The DNA here is from genome assembly GCA_900321595.1 of uncultured Eubacteriales bacterium. Classification (GTDB taxonomy): domain Bacteria; phylum Bacillota; class Clostridia; order Oscillospirales; family Acutalibacteraceae; genus UBA1081. The sequence continues at coordinate 138 of ONWP01000061.1, read as the reverse complement.
GGCGAAAAGCTGGTGCTGGTGCGCGAGGGCAAATCCGGCGGCGGGATCTCTCCCGAGGGCGTGTACGAGAAGGCGCTGCCCTTCCTGTACGAATACGACAACTGGGGCGGCCGCGACGCCTGGGCTTACGAGCACCAG
>ONWP01000404.1 GCA_900321595.1 uncultured Eubacteriales bacterium | reverse complement strand
CTGCGTTTCATAGGACATCGCGGCAAACGCGTTCAGGCCGCTGAAAAAGGACAGCAGCAAGGCGATACTGAGCGCAAGGACGCAAACTCTTTTCCCCGTCATTTGGATCTCCCTTGTCACAGATATGCCAAAATTCAGGCAAAAATACACGCTGAGCGAAAAAGAAATTCGCAATTCCGTATGATTTTTGCAATAGTTACAATAAATATAACGCATTTTGACCCCGATGTCAAGCTTTCAGACGGAATCACGCCCCATTTTTCGGAGAAAAATACAGGTTGCAACAAAGCGGCGGTTATGATATAGTTAATGTGTATGGGAATCAGAGAATATAACGGACGATTGGAGGTCCTGAGACCATGAAGAAAACCTGGAAGCTCCTGCTGACGATCGTCGTCGCGGCGATTCTGACCGCGGTGCTGTGCGTCTGCGCGTTCGCTTCCGAAGGCGCGATCGCGACGCTTTCCGTCAAGACGGGCGATGCGGCGGATCCCCTTTCCCCGGGAGCGGTCAGATGGTACGAGGATCCGTACAGCGGCAAATACTTCCTGTTCCTGCCGGAAGAGACAGACCGGGAAAACATGATCGTCTGGTTCAGCGCGGACGCGCCCGTGACGGTCGGCGGCCAGACGCTGGTCACCGGCGTGCCCACCGACGCGTTTGCCGAGGGCGACGAATTCACCGTCATGTGCGGCGGCACGGCGTATGACCTGGTCATCATGTCGGCGCCGGGCAGCGCGGCGATCTTCATCAACACCGAAAGCGGTTCGATGGACGCCGTCAACGCCAGCAAATCCGTCAAGGAGGCCGGCTCGATCCGTGTCGTTGACGCGGACGGCACGATCCAGTACGACGGCGCGCTCGAGTATATCAAGGGGCGCGGCAACTCCACCTGGCTCAACGAAAAGAAGCCCTACAACATCAAGCTGGACAAGAAAGCGGAACTCTTCGGCATGGAGAAATCCAAGAAATGGTGCCTGCTGGCCAACGCCACAGACCTGTCGATCATCCGAAACAGCCTCAATTACGACATGGCGCGGGCGCTGGGCATTGAGACCACCAGCGACGTGATCGCGCTCAACCTCTACTGCAACGGCGCGTATATGGGCGCGTATGCCCTAACGGAAAAGGTCGAGATCGCCTCCGGCCGTGTGGACATCTACGATCTGGAGGACGCGAACGAAAAGGCGAACGAGCTCGATCCGGAGGAATACCCGCTGGGCGGCGGCCAGAACATCCGCAGCTTCAACACGTATAAATACGCGTCCCTGCCCAACGATCCCGACGAGATCACCGGCGGCTACCTGCTGGAGCTGGAGAAGCTCAACCGCTACCCGGACGAGGCCAGCGGCTTCGTCACGGAGCACGGACAGGCCGTCGTGGTGAAGGAGCCGGAATTCGCCTCCAAGGCGGAGGTCGAGTACATCCGGGACTATTACGCCGCCTTTGAGGAGGCGTTCTACGCCCAGACCGGTTATAATCAGGAGGGCCGCCATTACACCGACTACCTCGACGCGAAAAGCCTCGCGATGGCGTACATCCTGCAGGAATTCTGCGAGAACTTCGACGGCTGCAGCTCCAGCTTTTACCTGTACAAGGACGTGGACGGCAAGCTGACCTACGGCCCCGCGTGGGATCTGGATCTGGCGCTTGGCAGCGGCGGCGTGAACAAGCTGATCGCCCCCTCGCTCAACAACACGGATCCGCGCAACTTCTACCAGATGAATACCTTCCTCGGCTATCAGGACGAGAGCCTCCCGTCCCTGCTGGCGCAGGCGATGAATCACGCGGATTTCCGCGAGCTGGTCTACGACCTGTGGAAGAACGTGTTCACGCCTTATTTCAACACGTTCGGCTGGAAGGTCGATACGATCGGCGCGGCCGTCAACGACACGGCGGCCATGAACGCGATCCGCTGGCACTATTACGGCACGAGCGAACCCGCCGAGGCCAGGCGCATGCATCTGTCCACGCTCGAGCCGATCAAGGCCTTCGCCCAGCTGCGGTTCGCCACGCTCAACCCGATCTTTTCTCAGACCAGATGCTTCGTGCGCTATGACACGAACCGGATGTCCTCGTCGATGATCCGGGATCTGTCCACCTACGCGCCGGGCAGTCAGGTGACGCTGCCGAACGCGAAGCCGCGCACAAGCCTGCCGTTCCTCAAGCTCGGCGGATGGAGCACCGAACCGGACGGCGGCGGCGAGATCTATCCTGCCGGCACGAAGGTCACGATCGACAAGACCACCACCTTCTACGCCGTATGGGTGCCCGAGGACGGCTTCAGCAATAAGCTGGTGTCCTTCTTCGAACGCGTCCGAACCACGATCCGGCTGATCCTGCACTTCTTCACGATGATAAGCGTTTGATTCTGACATTTTGAATACGATCACAGATCAAGGGGGAGATGGAACCAGTATGAAACGAGTTCTGAGCACGGTCCTCGCGGCGATCCTGCTGGCGGGCGTCCTCTTCTCGGTCCCGCTGACGGCGGGAGCGGAGACTCTGCCCGATTTTGCAGCCTCTCCCTTCGGCGACAGCACTGCCGTCCGCCTTTGGAAGAACGACGCTGACGGCGCGTTTTATCTGTTCCTGCCCGGCGGGACCGATCCGGCCGCGCTGACGCCCCGTTTCGCGGGCGAGGCCGCGGTGGACGGGACGGCCCTGACCGACGGCAGCCCGACGGACGCGCTGACCCCGGGCGAGCACACGCTGAAGCTCGGCGAAACGGAGTGCAAATTATACGTTCTCGTCTCGAGCGATATGCCGAGCGTGTTCCTCACGACCGAATCCGGCTCCATGGACGCGATCAACGCGGACAAGGAGCACAAGGAGAAGGGCACGATCACCGTCGTCGAGGACGGCGCGGTCACGATGGAGGCCGCTGCGCTCAAGTCGGTCAAGGGACGCGGCAACATGACTTGGACCTATCCGAAAAAGCCGTACAACATCAAATTTGACAAAAAGACCGATCTGTTCGGCATGGGCAAGGCCAAGAAGTGGAGCCTCCTCGCGAACTGGACCGACGACACGCTGATGCGCAACAGTCTGGCGTTCGATCTGGCCGACCGGTTCGACATCCCCTTCACGGGCAAGCGCCAGCCGGTCGACCTGTACGCCAACGGCGAATACCTGGGCTCTTACCTCGTCTGCGAGAGCGTCGAGGTGGGCGAAACCCGCGTGGATATCCCGGATCTCGATTCTCTCAACGAGGACGCCAACCCCGACGTGGACGACATCGAGGCGCTGCCACAGGGCGGCACCGGCTCCGACAACAAGCCGCAGGACGGCGGGGTCAAGGGCAGCATGAAGTGGGTGAACGTCCCGAACGACCCGGAGAACATCACCGGGGGCTACCTGATGGAGGTCGACTTCCTCAACCGCTACAACGAGGAGATCAGCGGCTTCGTCTCAAAGCAGGGGCAGTGCGTTACGCTCAAGTCGCCGGAATTCGCGTCACAGGCCGAGGTCCGCTACATCGCGGGGCTCTGGAACGAGATGGAGGAGGCGGTCCTCGCGTCCGACGGCGTCAACGGCAAGGGACGGCGCTTCACCGATTATCTGGACGTGGAGGTCTTCGCGAAGACCTATCTGCTCGAGGAGCTGACGATGGACATCGACGCGGGGCTGACCAGCTTCTACTTCTACAAGGACGCCGATTCCGACAAGTTCGTCGCCGCGCCGGTCTGGGACTTCGACCGCTCGCTCGGCACCTTCGACACCCGCGCCGGGGTCGCACTGAACGATCCGGGCAAGTGGTACGCCAACGGCCAGTCCTACTCGTCGTTCGGCCTGACAAAAAACGACATCGAGAGCATGTTGACGCTGATTTTCAAGCATGAGGAGATCCGTGACGCGGCCGCCGACGCCTGGAAGGCTTCGGAGATCTCAGAGGCAAGCACCCGGATCGATCAGGCGCTCGCCGACAGTCTCGCCGCGCTGGAAAGCTCCTTCGTCATGGACGCGATCCGCTGGGGCAAGGGCACGTTCGCAGAGCTTGACGACGTCAAAGCCAAATACACGGATGCCGGGAACGCTCTGCGGTCGTTCATCACAGACCGCATCGCGACGCTCGACTACGCCTTCGCCGAGCCCGCCGCGATGCTGTACTACGACGGCAACGGCGTGGCCGGGCACCTTTTCAACCGCGAGATCGTCCGGCCGGGCGAAAGCGTGACGGTCCTGCCGAGCTTCGTCGACGACGTCTCCAAGCTCAAGCCGAACACGAGCAAATACCGCTTCAAGTGCTGGAACACGCAATCGGACGGCTCCGGCACGGATTACAACCCCGGCGACATGATCACGCTGAACGCGCGAACCACGAATCTCTACGCCCAGTGGCACACCGTCGCCAAGATCGCCGCGAAGCCCGCGACCTGCACCGAGACCGGTCTGACCGCGGGAGAGAAATGCGCCGTCTGCGGCGAGATCCTGAAGGCGCAGAAGAGCGTCCCCGCGCTCGGTCACACCCCGAAGACGGTCCCGACCAAGGCTCCGACCTGCATCGAGACCGGTCTGACCGCGGGGGAAAAATGCGCCGTCTGCGGCGAAGTTCTCTCCGGGCTGGAGACGATCCCGACGATCCCCCACACGCCCGAGGCGGTTCCGGAGAAGCCGGCGACCTGCGCCGAGACCGGTCTGACCGCGGGTGAAAAATGCGCCGTCTGCGGCGAAGCACTCTCCGGGCTGGAGACGATCCCGGCGCTTCCCCACACGCCCGAGGCGGTGATCGGAAAACCGGCGACCTGTACGGAGGACGGCGTCTCCGACGGCGAGGTCTGCGCCGTCTGCGGAGAGGTCCTGAAGGCGCAGGAGATCGTCCCCGCGACCGGCCACATGCCCGGGGCGACGCCCGTCCTGGCGCCGACCTGCACCGAAACGGGTCTCACCTCCGGCGAAGTCTGCTTCGTCTGCGGCGAAGTCCTGAAGCCGCAGGAGACGCTCCCGGCTCTCGGTCACACCGCGCCCGACGACGACGGCAAATGCACCCGCTGCGGCGCGCAGATCGCCGAGCCGAAGCCGAAGGGGCTGCGCGGCGACGCGGACCTCGACGGCAAGGTGCTCGCGAAGGACGCGAGACTGGTGCTCAGAGCCTCCGCGAGACTTGAGAAGCTGGAAGGGCAAGCGTTCATCAACTGCGACCTCGACGGCAGCGGCAAACTGACCGCCCGGGAGGCGCGCCTGATCCTGCGATACAGCGCGCGGCTCGAGAAAACGATCTGATCCAAACGAACAAAAAACGGCCCGCGGGCCGTTTTTTTGTTCGTGCGTTCTGCGTTCCGAGATCTGAGAGCTTCGCAAGAAGTCGGCAATACGCGTGCGCCGCAGGGACCGGCAGGACGATCCCTGCATTGAAATGCGGACCGCCTCTTCAAATCCACCCGAAATGCCGAACCGCGCCGAATTCCGCATTCACTTTCACATCTCCGCGACGACCATATTCATGTATTCCAGCGACGGCAGCGTGAAGGTGATATACCGGCCGCCGAGATCCACGCCCGCGGTGAAGGGCAGCTCCGCCGGTCCGTCCGTGCGGTCGGGCGACGCCATCCACAGCCGTCTGGGCACGTACGACACGCGCTGCGTCACACGCAGATTCGTCTGCGTCTGCGGCGCCGTCTGCGTGCCGTCGGGATCGTCCCACCCGAGGTTTGACACGCCCGTGAAGTTGATGAAATTCATCACCAGATCGCCGTTCTCCCGCTCGCGCACCGCGCACCAGACGTCGCCGGCGCGCGCCTTGTTGATGTTTTTCAGACCGACGCTCGTCTTCCGGGCGCTCGGGACGAACGCGCTGTTTCGCAGGACGTTCTCATACGCCGTGAAGAAATCGCTGCCGCTGCGCAGGGCCTTCTCCAGCGACGCGCCGATCTCCAGCGACGCGCCGGGATAGTATTCGCTCTTGAGCATGCCGGTGTCGCCCAACTCCAGATGCGCCGCGCCCGCCGCCATCAGGACCGCGTCGGTCAGCCGGACGCCGGCCTCGCCGAACGCGCCGGCGGTTTTTTCCTTATCCATATACGCCGCGATGACGACGCCCCTGTTTCCGGCCTTGCCCAGCAGGGAGACCGCCCGCGTATAGAGATCCGCGTAGCCCGGGCAGTCCCACGGCCAGACCTCCTCGTACACGATATCCAGCGCCGCGTTTTTGAGCGTCTCGTCCGCGCCGAAGCCGGAGACCGGGTTGAAGATGACCCGCGCGCCCAGCTCCCGGTGCAGGCGGTTCAGCAGCGGCGCGAACGCGTTTGCCAGGTCGATCCGCTTCCCGTCCGATGCGTAGACGTCCCCGCGGTTTCCCAGCGAGTCGATCTGCACGCCGTCGTAGCCGAACACCTTCAGCGCGTCGCCCATCGCGGCCAGATAGCTCGCCTGCCAGCGCGCGTCCAACGGATTGAACAGGTAGATCCGCTGCGTCTCCCAGGCGCCGGGCAGCTCGCCGTGATAATCCTGCTGCTGCGCATGCGCGTCCCGGTAAAGCCCCCACGCCGGATCGATGCCGCGCGAGGCGTAATCCTGATACGCGCCGTAGATGAGGTTGTACAGGAAGGAGTCCATCGACCGGGCGTGTCCGCCGTCGATCAGCGCTTTGACCGTGTCAAAGGAAGCGTCCTGCCGCGCCAGTGTCTGCCACTTGCGCGCGGGCGCGCTGACAGAGCCGGCCAGCGGCTGATCGTGCCGGTCCATCACATCGTAATAGAACAGCCCCGTGATATGGTGCCGCGCCAGCCGATCCAGCGTGTCGTCAACGCGCCGCGCCGCATCCGCGGTATACCGGGTCAGATACCCGTACCGCGGGTACCTCGACCAGGCGGAGGCGACCTCGACCGCGCCGGAGAACTTGTCGATGATCCTGCCGCCGCGCTCCAGCGCAGACTCTATGGCGTAGCCCGTGAAGTCGGTCATCGGCAGCGGCAGCTCGACGGCCGTCTCGTTACCGGCTACGGGCACGCGCTTCTCGAAGACGGATTTCCCCAGATGCGTCACCCGCAGCATCAGACTGTCGCCGTCGTCATACGATGACAGGCGCACCCGAACGGTGACCCGTTCGCCGGGGGCGTAACGCGCCTTTTCAGCGCTGACGTCCTGAATGAGCCCGGCATACGTCACCGGCGCCTCCTTCTGTCCGAATATCACGCGGAAGACCCGCAGGAGCGCCGAGAT
>ONWP01000391.1 GCA_900321595.1 uncultured Eubacteriales bacterium | reverse complement strand
GGACCGGCACGCGCCGGCGTTCGCACCGGCGGACTGCCATTGCGTCACCATCTATACGGTATGCCCGGATCGCCTGCGCGAAGGCGACTGGGAGAGTCGAAAGGAAGCGTACGCACGAGAGCTGATCCGCCTCGCGGAAACGCATCTGCCGGGGCTTTCCGAGCATATCGTGACAAAAAAGATCGTGACGGCGGAGGACTACCGCGCGTTTACGCATATGAAAAAATCTTCGTTCGGCGGTACTGTGCCCGTCCGGGATCAGCAGAATCCGCCGCACCTGACGCCCGTGAAGAATCTGATCTTCGTTGGGCAGCAGAGCGAAAACGGCGGCGGCGTGCCGATCGTTTTGAACGGCGCGGTGAATGCCTACGGGCAATGGCGCAAAACCGCCGGTTAGCGGGAAAACGCGCCGACAGCGATCCGGTCGTTCCCCGCGGCGCCTGCCGGTATCGCCCTGCGATTATGTTATGAAGTATGCGGATATTGGAATTTTTTTAGAAATGAGTTGATTTTTGCCACAAGGCGTGGTATTATTTTATTGATGTAAGATCACTATATGGAGGGTGAGATCATGGATAACATCAAGGAAACGCTCGGCAGCATCGATCTGGATACGATCATCGAGTACGTCCGCAAGGCCATCGCGTTCATCAACGACCTGATCGCGAAGATCGTCAATCTGACGAATCGGTCCGAAGAGGCAACGGAAGCCTGAACGAAATCTGCGCTTGCGCAGTCGTTATAAATTATAGAGAGGTGACAAAGAATGGAAAAGATCACTGACGCTCTGAGGTCCTTCGTGAACTTCATCCTTTCGATCGTTAAGCAGATCAGAGAGCTCGTCTCCAACGTTCGTCTGCAGAACGACAAGCACTGAGTATTAACAAAAACAAATGCGGAGCGAAAGCTCCGCTTTTGTTTTGCCTTTTTTACTTACAGCAGGCGGATCCCGTTTTTCGCGGCGGCCTGCTTCGTTTCGTCGTCCCAGATGCTGGTCTGAACCTCGCCGATGTGGGCGCAGCCGAGCAGCAGCATACACAGACGGCTCTGACCGATGCCGCCGCCCATTGTGTAGGGCAGCTTTCCGGCGAGCAGCTCGCTGTGATACATCAGCTTTTCGCGCTCCGTGTGGCCGGAGAGCTCCAGCTGACGCTTCAGGCTTTCCGGACTGACGCGGACGCCCATGGAGCTGATCTCGAAGCTGGACTGCAGCGGCTCGCTCCAGAAGAGGATATCGCCGTTGAGATCCCAGTCGTCGTAGTCGGGGGCTCTGCCGTCGTGCGGCTTGCCGTCAGACAGGGCGTGGCCGATGCGCTCCAGGAACGTCGTGCCGTTTTCGCGGACGAAAGCGTCCTCGCGCTGCTTCCGCGTAAGATCGGGGTACAGCTTTTCAAGCTCCTCGGTCGTGATAAAGGTCACGTCGCAGGAATGCAGCGGAAGGCTCTCCAGCTCAGAGAACCGGGCCCGCAGATTCAGCTCCGTGGCGCAGATGGCGGAGACGATCTTGCGGACGGCGCCTTCGAGGTAAACCATCGTGCGATCCTCGACCCGAATGACCTTTTCCCAGTCCCACTGGTCGACATAGATGCTGTGCAGATTGTCCGGCGTCTCGTCCTTGCGGATCGCGTTCATGTCGCAGATCGGACCTTTGCCGACGTGAAAATCGTATTCACGCAGCGCGACGCGCTTCCATTTTGCGAGCGACTGCACGATCTGCGCCGGCTGTCCCGTTGCGGAAATGTCGAAGCTGACGGGTGCTTCCACGCCGTTGAGATCGTCGTTCAGCCCCAGACCGGCCGGCACGAACAGGGGAGCCGAGACGCGCTGCAGATTCATGGAGGCGCTGAAAAGGTCGAGGAAGTCCCGCTTGACGAAGCTGATCGCGCGCTGCTTGTCGTAAAGCGATAACGTCGGACGATAATCTTTCGGGGTGATGAATTTGCTCATATCGTTTATCCTCCTGTGCCGGTAAATCGAAATCCATTATAATCTCGATGGGACTTTATGTCAATGACTGATAATCAAAAAAACCGGACAGGTTCCGGTAAAAATCCGGGGGAAGCGTATTGACCGGCGTTTTTTCGTGTGATACAATAATACAGAATAAACGAGC
>ONWP01000217.1 GCA_900321595.1 uncultured Eubacteriales bacterium | reverse complement strand
GTCTAAATCCGGCTCATTCCAGATCTCCCAATACTGAATATTCAGACGGTAGCCGTCCGCCCAGCCCTCATTATAGTGCCGGATGATGTGTTCACAAATCACAGCCCATTTCCTGAAATCTTTTGGCGGCAGGGTTCCATGCTTTTTGATCTGGTGCTCAATGGTCTGGCCGAGCCGAAAGAATGTTTCGGTGCCCGCATCCCGGCAGACCAGAATGCTTTCGTCCGTACAGGCAAAATCATAGGAAGCAGGGTCATTCGGATCCGCATCGAAGGCTGGAAAGATACAGTTGATGTCGTGGCTGTACGGCCCGCCGTAAATGCCGCAGACAGCGCAGTCGTGATTGCGGCTGTAGGGAATGTGTGCGGCCTTATAATCCGCAAAATTGCTGCGGTACTGATCGTCAGCATGCCGTCTGTGCCATGGACCGCCATTGGTTGCGTTCATGATTTTAAACGGCATACCCGCCTTGGATAAATCAAATCTCAGTGTATCCATAAAACGCCTCTTTCCAAAGTGATGTAACGGTACGTTTCATTCTGTCAAGCAGCATAGATTCCTGAAGGGAAACGACCTGAGCGCAAAGGATGATTCGATGTACGCTGCGGCGATTTCGCTTTTTTCCGTCAGAGCCGGCACGGTGAGCCCCTCGGGACTTCGTGTTGTTTGTTTTTTTCAAAAGAACCGCTCTCCCAGTATGTATGAGTATAGCATAAAAGTACCTGTTTATCAACAAGTATTAACACATAAAACCACACATAGATACTTTTGATCTGCAGGCGGGGGTCGAACAGGAGGGAGCAAGCGAAGCTTGCGGAAGCAAACGCTCCGGTGTGAGCGTTTGCGCCGACGCGGGCAGCGCCACATTGCGCGTCCGGTGGACGATGAAGCAATGTGGCGCTGGCGCAGCGGTCAAAATCGGCAGCGACGAAGGTCGCGCCCGCCGATTTTGGGTCACCGCAAGAGGGGGATTTACGCGACAGCGGCGTAGCGACCCCTCCACCGGCACCAAATCCGTGCGGACTTTTTCGGAAAATTTGCGTTATCCGGTTTCCCTTTCGCGGCGGATGTGCTATAATATAACGAAACTATCATTAGAGAGGTGAAGACGCGTGAAACTGCTGGTGCTTGACGGCAACTCCATCGCCAACCGCGCCTTTTACGGCGTAAAGGCGCTGACCACGTCCGACGGCCGGTACACCAACGCGGTGTTCGGCTTCCTGAATATTCTGACGGGGCTTGTGCGCGACTATACGCCGGACGCCGTCTGCGTCGCGTTCGACGTCCATGAGCCGACCTTCCGGCATAAGATGTACACCGAATACAAGGGCAACCGCAAGGGGATGCCCGAGGAACTGCGCGAGCAGATGCCCGTCATCCGCAAGCTTGCCGCCGACCTGGGCTACCGGGTCACGGAGGCGCCCGGCTGGGAGGCGGACGACATTCTCGGGACGCTTGCTTCCCACGCGGGCGAGCAGGATCACTGCTTCATCGCGACGGGCGACCGCGACTCGCTGCAGCTGGTTAACGACCGGGTGACGGTCCTGCTGTCCGGCACGAAGGGCACAGTTGCCTACGATCCGGCGGCGGTGCAGGCGGATAAAGGCGTTTCGCCGCGGCAGCTCATCGACGTCAAGGCGCTGATGGGCGACGCGTCCGACAACATTCCGGGCGTTCCCGGCATCGGCGAAAAGACGGCGACAAAGCTGATCGCCGAATTCGGCTCCGTGGACGGCGTATATGAAAATCTGGAGACCGGCAGCTTTTCGCCGTCCGTCAAGCGCAAGCTGACGGAGGGCAGAGAGCTCGCGCTCTTGAGCCGGACGCTCGGCACCATCGTTTTCGACGCGCCGATCGACACCGATTACGCGGCGTACGCGATCGGGCCGATGGACGCGCAGGCTGTCAAGCAGACGCTCACGTCTTTGGAAATGACCCGCATGATCGACAAGCTGGGGCTCAGGGACGTGGAGCTGACCGCCAATGCGCCGGAAACTGCCGCGCAGGCGGAGCTTTTCGACGGTTCCTTTGACGCGCTGGTCGCGCTGATCGGAGAGGACGCGCCGGTGTATATCTGGTTTTCCGAAGATCTGAGCGACTGCGCGGCGGCGGTTTCGCTGAAAGACGCGCTGAAATGCAAGCGCCTTACCGCGGACGAGGGGCTGCGCCTGACCGCGCTTTCACACGGAAAACAGACGGTCAACTGTACGAAGGAGCTGTATAAAAAGGCGTTCGACGAGGACCGG
>ONWP01000156.1 GCA_900321595.1 uncultured Eubacteriales bacterium | reverse complement strand
TTTTTTACGGCGCAAATGTACAGATTTGTGATTTTGTGTTGAAAAACGAATCTGCGTATGGTATTCTTTATTTGAATTAAAACAAAGGGGGCAAAAGTATGAAACACGTTCGGAAAACGCTCGCGCTCGTGATGAGCGCCGTGATGCTGATGACGATGTGCGGTTCGCTCTTCGGCGCGCTGCCCGCGTTTGCCTTTGACAACACGCTCGCCAGCGGCGTGGACGGCGGGATCTCGTACCGCGTCGAGCTCAACGGCGACGTCAGATGGTGCTACACCGACGGGGACGAGTGGGTCCTTGACGAGAGCGAATACGGCGCCGAGGGGACCTACGCCAAAGAGCTCGCCACGCTGCAGCTCTTCGGCGAGGGCGATATGTGCGACTACGACTACGGGTGGGAGCCGTCCGATATGGACATCCGGCCCGCCTGGGACGAGTTCCGCGACCGGATCTCGGAGATCGTCGTGGGCGACGGGATCACCGATATCGGTGAGCAGACCTTCAAATGGTATCCGAATCTGAAAAAGGTCACGCTGCCCGAGGGCCTGGTCCGCATCGGGACGGAGGCGTTCCGCAGCTGCGCGTGGATCGTGCCGGGCGGCGACGGGGAGGAGATCGCCTTCTCAATGGAGTCGATCGCGATCCCGTCCACCGTCACGTATATCGGCGCTGACGCGTTCGCGAACGTCCGGAATCTCCGGCAGGTCGAATTCGCGGGCGATCTCGCGGCTGTCTGTGTGAACGACGACGGCAACAGGGGCGAATTCGGCGCGAGGCGTCTGCGTCAGGTCTTCGATGAAACCGCATGGTTCGACAAGTACGTCTCGGACAACTGCTTCTCCGGCGCCTGCGGCGACGGCCTTACGTGGAAGCTCGAGCCCAACGAGGAGGGCTTCCTCGCGGACAATGAGACCGGCGAAAAGGCCGAGGTGAACGACCCGGAGAAGACCCACTGGGAGCCCCGCTTCACGCTGACGATCAGCGGCAGCGGCGCGATGACGGACTATGACCGGGAGTGGGATTCCGCCGATCCGGTCATCCCCGGCTGGGACTTCTTCAGAGATCAGACCAGCCGTCTGGTGGTCGAGCCGGGCGTGACCCGTATCGGCGATCAGGCGTTCCGCTGGATGCCTGTCCTGAGAAGCGTGACGCTGCCCGAGGGGCTTGTCTCCATCGGCGAGATGGCCTTTGAGAACTGCCAGACAGGACACGAGGACGAGGCCGCCGGCTGGGTGGCGACCGCTTCGCTCGCGTCGATCGTGATCCCGTCCACGGTGACCGAGCTCGACAGCGAGGCGTTCGCGCGCAACTGCAGCCTTGACACGGTGAGCTTCGCCGGGGATCTCGGCGAGGTCTGCTGCGCCTCGGCGCGCTACGGCGATCGGTATACGACGGTCAGCAAGCCCGGGCGCCTGGGCGACGTGTTCCGTGACACGCCGTGGCTCGACAAATTCATCGCGGAAAATTATCTTTCCGGCGCCTGCGGCGAGGGCGTGACCTGGGCGATCGCGGAGAACGACGACGGCGGCTGGTTCGACAACAGGACCGGCGAGGCCATCCCCGGTCCCGCGGAGGACTCCCATTATGAAAAACGCTATACGCTGACGATCGGCGGCGCGGGCGCGATGGAGGATTACGACCGCGAGCCGGGCGACGGGCAGAAGCTCCCCGGCTGGGACTACCGCACCCACGAGATCAGCCGCGTGGTCGTGGAAACGGGCGTGACCCGCATCGGCGACCAGGCGTTCCGCTGGAGCAGCAGTCTGAAGGACGTCAGCCTGCCCGAGGGGCTCGTCTCCATCGGCGAGCAGGCCTTTGAGAGCTGCCAGGACGGCAGAGAGGACGCGTTCGGCGAATGGCATCCGTTCGATTCGATCCGCGAGATCACGATCCCGTCCACGGTGACGGAGCTCGACCGCGAGGCGTTCGCGCGCAACTGCAGGCTCGACACGGTGAACTTCGCCGGGGATCTCGGCAAGGTCTGCGTCGCGGGCGCGCGCTACGGCGATGAATTCAAGGATCGCGAGGAGATCGACCGGATCGAGGAGGTCTTCAAGGACACGGGCTGGTTCGAGGAGAAGCTCGCGTCGGAATACATGAGCGGCACCTGCGGCGAGGGTCTCACGTGGAAGATCACGCCGAACGAGGACGGCTGGTATGACGATGAGACCGGCGTTCGCGTCGAGGCCGAGGGACTCGACGGCACCCACTATGAGCAGGGCTGGACGCTGACGATCAGCGGAACCGGCGCGATCGAGGACTATATGCTTGACGAAAAAATCCAAGGTGTGAAAACGCCCGGCTGGATGCATTTCCGCGGCGGCATCACCCGCATCGTCGTGGAGGAGGGCGTGACCCGCATCGGCGATCAGGCCTTCCGCTGGACGCCGCATCTGAAGGACGTCAGCCTGCCGGACAGCCTCGTCTCCATCGGCGAGATGGCCTTTGAGAGCTGCCAGACCGGCCAGGCGGACGAGAACGGCGTCTGGCAACCCTTTGATTCCATCTGGACGGTCACGATCCCCGCGGGCGTGAAGGAGATCGACGGCGAGGCGTTCGCGCACAACTGCAGGCTTGAAACGGTGAATTTCACGGGCGATCTGGCCGCGGTCTGCTGCGCCTCCGCGCGCTACGGCGACAGCTACGAAAACGCGAGCGAGATGACGCGTCTGCGCGACGTCTTCAGGGACACGGCGTGGTTCGAGGATTATGAAATGGACAAGATGCACGGCACCTGCGGCGAAAACGTCACGTGGATGCTGGTCCGGAACGCAGACAGCGGCTGGTATGAAAACGGGACCGGCAAGCGCTACGAGGAGGAGAGACCGAACACCCGCTATGTGCGCTGTCTGACGCTGACGATCAGCGGCACCGGCGATATGTACGACTACACGGCCATACCCGGCTACGAGGACAACCGCCCCTGGATGGAATTCCTGTTCGAGATCACGGCTGTCGAGGTGCTGCCCGGCGTGACCCGCATCGGCGACCAGGCGTTCCGCGGGTTCCATTACACACGGTCTGTGCTGCTGCCCGAAGGGCTCAAATCCATCGGCGAGCGGGCGTTCGAGGATCTTGCGGAGCAGGCCTTAAACGAGGAGACCTTCGGGTTCGAGATCGTCGATTCGCTCCGGGAGGTCCGGATCCCGTCCACGGTGACCGCGATCGAGGACGCCGCGTTCACGGAGAACCCGTTCCTGAAGACCGTGGAGTTCGACGGCGATCTCGGGATCGTCTGCCTGGCCGGGGGACGCTATCCGGAGTACGTGAAGCTGTCCCCGCAGAAGCGGGTGCAGAGAGTCTTTGACGAGTCGCTGTGGTATACGGAAAACTATCTGCAAGGCGACTGCGGCGAGGAGCTGGACTGGCACGCCGAGATGACGGAGATCCTGGTGGACGTCAAAACCGGCAGAGAGCTCGTCGATCCCAGTGAATTCCGACCCGATGAGATCCGCAGGGAGCGTCTTCAGGAGCTGTTTATCGACGGCAACGGCAAAATGCCCCGCTTCGGGAAGGATCCGGCCCCCTGGGCGCATGAGATCGACCGGATCGGCAAGGTGCATATCGGCGCGCTTGTGAAGGACGTCGACGCGGCCGCGTTCGCGCAGCTGACGCATCTGCGCACCTTCGTCGTCGATCCCGGCAACAAGGATCTCAAGGCGATCGACGGCGTGCTTTACAGCGCCGACGGCGCCGAGCTGATCGCGTATCCCATGGCGCGCGAGGAGACGGCCTTCGAGGCTCCGTGCGCCGTCAGGGTCATTCGCGACGACGCGATCCGCGACGCGAGGCTCCACATGGTGAGCCTGCCCGGCGCCGAGGACGTCTGGCCCGGCGTGCAGAATAAGCTGCCGACGGGCAGCGAGCTGCGCTATCGGCCGACGATCCACGTCTGGGGCGAGGGCGTCGCCGAAAAGGCCGCGACCTGTACCGAGAACGGCCTTGTGAAGTACACGTGCAAGATCTGCGGCGAGGTGAAGACCGAGGAGACCGAAAAGCTCGCGCATCAGCTTGAGATCCTGCCCGCGAAGAACGCGACCTGCACCGAGCCCGGTCTGACGCAGGGCAGCGTCTGCACGGTCTGCGGCACGGTGGTCGAGGCGCAGCGGGAGACGTCGCCGCTGGGGCACTCTCCCGAGACGGTCCCCGGCGTGAACGCGACCTGCACCGAGCCCGGTCTGACCGAGGGCAGCGTCTGCAGGGTCTGCGGCAC
>ONWP01000389.1 GCA_900321595.1 uncultured Eubacteriales bacterium | reverse complement strand
CGCCTACAAGGACGTCATTGACGCCAGATGGAATGTCGTCTCCACCTATGACGCCGCGGCCGGCGTTTTCAACGTCACATCCATGACTCGAAACGACAGCATCGTTTTCGGTTCAAGATATGACCGTTACACGCCGTAAGAGCATTTCCGGAAGCGGCTCCCTTCGAGCCGCTTTATTCGTGTTTTCTCGAAAAACCCGTTGACAAAACCGTTTCAAGTTGTTTTAATAGAATCAATCGGAGGGATCGACATGAAATATCTGTTTCTCGCGCTGTTCATTGCCGCAAGCGCTGTGCATCTTTACCACAGCTGGAAAGACGACAGCAAAAAACGCGCCTGGACAAAGCCGATCCTGCTGCTGGCGCTGATCGGATACTATCTGACCGCCATGGACAGTCTGAGCCTGCTGCTCCTGCTGGCGCTGGCGACGAGCTGGCTCGGAGACGTCCTGCTGATCCCGAAGGGCAACGTCTGGTTCACCCTCGGGGGGATCAGCTTTCTGTTCAGCCACTTCCTGTTCATCTCGGTCTACATCCCGCAGATCGATTTTGGCAGCGTGATCTGGTGGATCGTCATCCCGGTCGCCATAGCCTATTACGCGGTCGCGTTCCGGGTCATTTTCGCGGTGCGGAAGAACACGCCGAAGCCCATGCTGGCACCGATGTATCTCTACCTGCTGGCCAACAGCACCATGAACGCGTTTGCCCTGATGCAGCTGACCAGCCTGCGTTCCGCCGGCGCGTGCGTCGCCTACATCGGCGCGCTGCTCTTCTTTGTCTCCGACTGCACGCTGTTCCTCGTGCGCTATCACAAAAAAAAGGATCTTATCTTTAAACGCCACTTCACCGTCATGCTCACCTACCTGGCAGGTGAATTCATGATCGTTCAGGGCATGCTGATGCTGCTGTAAAACAGATCTGGGAGGTACGGATCATGAAATATGTTTTTATCATCAACCCGAAAGCCGGCGAACAGGATGTGAAGTCGGCGATCGAACAGGCCGTCAAAGCGCTGCCGGAAGCCGCCGACTGCGAGCTGTACGTGACGAAGGGCCCCGGAGACGCGACGGACTACGTTAAAACCTGGCGCGAGGCCAATCCGGGCGAGGCAATCCGATTCATCGCCTGCGGCGGTGACGGCACGCTCAACGAGGTGATCAACGGCGCGGCGGGGCTCGACGGCGTGAGCGTCAGCGTCTACCCCTGCGGCAGCGGCAACGACTTTGTCAAGGTCTTCGGCGGCGCGGAGCGCTTCCTCGACCCCGCGAAGCTCATCAGCGCGGTCGATCAACCGCTCGATCTGCTGCGCGTCGGCGACCGTTACAGCAACAATGTGATCAACTTCGGCTTTGACACGACCGTCGCGATCACCATCAATAAGGAGCGCGAAAAGACCGGTCACGGCGGCAAAAACGTCTACACAAAGGGCGTCGTCACGGCGCTTATCAAGAGCATGAAAAACGAGTGCACCGTCAAGGCTGACGGCGAGACGCTCAACCCGGACGGGAAAGCGCTGCTCTGCACCGTGGCGAACGGCCAGTACGTAGGCGGTTCCTTCAAGTGCGCGCCGCGCGCCAAGACCGACGACGGTCTGATCGAAGTCTGCCTGATCAAGCCCATCTCCCGGCTGCGCTTTGTGAAGATCCTGGGAACGTATACGAACGGTCAGCACCTCGACGATCCGAAGATGCGCGACATCGTCGTCTATCGGCAGGCAAAGAAGGTCGAAGTCACCGCGCCCGCCGGCTTTGCCTACTCCCTCGACGGCGAGATCGTCTACGAGGATCACTTCACCATCGAGATCGCGCCCGCCGCGATTCAGTTCGCCGTGCCGGAGGCGTAAGACGCCTGCTTCCCTGCCGATAATCCGATAAGCACCGGGGTTCTTGATATTTCAGAACGACACGTTTTCGGAGGCGTATGACTTATGACGAAGGATCAGGTTTTTGATTTTATCAAAGAGCAAAAGACGGCGATGATCTCATCCGTTGACGACGACGGTTTTCCCAACACAAAGGCGATGCTTTCGCCGCGAAAAATCGAGGGAAACGATCTTTACTTTACGACAAACACGTCTTCCATG
>ONWP01000388.1 GCA_900321595.1 uncultured Eubacteriales bacterium | reverse complement strand
TTTGTCCGCGTCAAGGATCGCGACAAGGGAGACCTCAGGAATATCGAGGCCTTCACGCAGCAGATTGATCCCCACAAGAACGTCGAATTCCCCCATACGAAGATCTCGTATGATCTCCATACGTTCGATCGTATCGATGTCGTAATGCAGATATTTCGCTTTGACGCCGCGCTCCAGAAAGAAATCCGTCAGACGTTCGGCCATCTTGCGGGTCAGCGTAGTAACCAGCACGCGTTCGCCCTTTTCAGCCCGGACGCGGATCTCCGCGAGCAGATCCTCCACCTGATCCTCGACCGGACGCACATCGATATCCGGATCAAGCAGACCGGTCGGGCGGATCAGCTGCTCCACGACCTGCTGGGATTTCTGCAGTTCAAAATCCCCCGGCGTCGCGCTGACAAATACGCGCTGATGTGTTTTCGCGTAGAATTCATCGAAGGTCAGCGGCCTGTTGTCAAACGCGGACGGCAGTCGGAAGCCATACTCGACCAGCATATTCTTACGCGCTCTGTCGCCCGCGAACATCGCGCGGACCTGCGGCAGCGTGACGTGCGATTCATCGACAAAAAGCAGAAAATCATCGTCAAAGAAGTCCAGCAGCGTATACGGCTGACTTCCGGGCTCACGACCGGACAGCACGCGCGAATAATTCTCGATGCCCTTGCAGAAGCCGGTCTCCTGCAGCATCTCAATATCGTACTGGACCCGTTCCCGGATGCGCTGCGCTTCGATCAGCTTCCCCTGCGACTGAAAGAACGCTTCCTGCTGTTCCATCTCGGCGTAGATTTCGATCAGCGCTTTGTCGATCTTTTCCGGGGATGTGGCGTAAAGGGTCGCGGGAACCAGAAGCGCATGATTGAGCGTGCGCCTGACCTTTCCGGTCAGCGGATCGATCTCGCGCACCGCGTCGATCTCATCGCCGAAGAACTCGACGCGGATCGCGTATTCATCCGTATTCACCGGAAACACTTCCACGACGTCGCCGCGCACGCGGAATCTGTTTCGTTCGAAGGCCAGATCGTTTCGCTCATACTGCATCTCAACAAGCCTGCGCAGCATCGCGTCGCGCTCCAGCTGCATACCGGGCCGAAGAGACAGCATCATACCCTTGTATTCCGAAGGGTCGCCGAGCGTATAAATACAGGATACGCTTGCGACGATGATCACGTCCCGCCGCTCGGAGAGCGCGCTCGTCGCGCTGTGCCGCAGGCGGTCGATATCGTCATTGATCGCGGAGTCCTTCTCGATATAGGTATCCGTGGTCGCGATATACGCTTCCGGCTGATAATAGTCATAGTACGAAACAAAGTACTCGACGGCGTTATTCGGAAAAAACTCCTTGAATTCCGCGCAAAGCTGCGCCGCAAGGATCTTGTTGTGCGAGAGAATCAGCGTCGGCCGATTGATCTGCGCGATCACATTGGCCATGGTGAAGGTCTTTCCGGAGCCGGTAACGCCCAGCAGGGTCTGCTCCGTATCGCCGCGGCGTATACCGTCAACCAGCGCTTTGATCGCTTCCGGCTGGTCGCCTGTCGGTCGAAAAGGCGCCACAAGTTCAAAAGGTCTTTGTTCCATAATCTTCTCTGTTGTCAGACCGATTTGACCGAAAAAGACTTCGCAAACCGATCAAAATTCACACGTCCGTTCTCTCGGGTCGAAATGCTGCAGGAAAGCCGATAGCAGCCGCCCTTGTAAGCGAAAAAGTAATAGTACAGGCAGCGGTCATATTCCTCCGTCTGACTGACCAGACTGACCGCGAACAGATCCACATTCCCGCCGTGCACAGTATACTTCTGTACGTTGATCTTATCAGCGCCGTATGTCGCGACGGTTTGGTCGAAGCTGCGCTGCACGTCGTCGATCAGCCCCTCCGGGGGTGTAGCTTCGATATAGTCAATAAATATCCGTCCGGCGCCTTCGTTGTAATCATAGTATAGCGTATCGCCGTTTTCAACGGACTGAAACGCCGCCGGCACGCGATACGTGATGTACGGCGTCTCCACCCGATCGCCGGATACGACCTGGCCGGGGAACGAAACATAGGACGTCATCAGTTCACCGGAAGCGTCCCGTTTCAGCTTTCCGTTTTCATTCGTCAGATACACGCAAAGCCGACCGCCGGAATCGACGATCAACTCTCCGGATTCACTGCGGCAGATCCGGTACCGATTGCCCTGCGCGTCCGTGTAATATTTCAGCTCGCCGGAACAGCTGCAGAGCAGCAGGCATACCGCGAAAAACAAGCTGACCAGTTTTACGGTTCTTTTCATACGATCATTCTTTCAGCAGACTCATCAATTCCTGTCTGGTTCTGGGATCCGATTTTGCGATGCCTCTGAGCGCGCTCGTTCTCGTCATGGCGGAATTCGCCTTCGCGCCGCGCATCGTCATACAAAGATGCTGCGCCTCGACGATCACGGCGACGCCCAGCGGCGACAGCTCCTCGTTGAGCGTATCCGCGATCTGGCTTGTCAGACGCTCCTGCAGCTGCGGCCTTCTCGCGAAGCAATTGACGATCCGCGCGATTTTTGACAGGCCGATCACCTTTCCGTCAGACGGCAAATAAGCGACGTGCGCTTTCCCGACGAACGGCATCAGATGATGCTCGCACATCGAATACAGCGGGATATCCCGCACGACGACGATCTCATCGCTGCCGGGCTCATGAAACAGCTTGACATGCTGTTTCGGATCCTCGTCAAGTCCGGCAAAGACCTCCGCGTACATACCGGCGACGCGGCGCGGCGTTTCGATCAATCCCTCCCGGTCGGGGTCCTCACCGATCGCGATCAGTATTTCCCGAACAGCCTTTTCGATCCGTTCCTGATCCATATATGCAACACTCCTATTTTCCGTAAGTTTTGACTTCCACGTCTGCAGACAGCAGGCGATCCATGTCGTCCGCGTAGACATAGTGATCCGCGATCGTAATGTCGCTGTCCACCGCGTTCATGAGAGAGGAAAACAACTGCTCCCTGTCCGCTGTCGCGGCAAAGCGCAGACAGGTGATCGTCAGCAGCTCCGTCAGCGTTCGGATCCGCTCACTGTCGCCTGACGCGGCAAGCACCTGATAATACGCGTAAAGCATCGGGGAATCCGCGCTCACAACGCCGGGATTGACGCGGTACGTCTTATCGCTGGACGCGTAAGAAAAGCTCCGGTCTATTTCGATCTCAAATGATCCGAACACGTCGGCGGCTGCCATGAACCGGCTCTGATCCATATAAACATAGCGATCGATCGGCACATCACGGATCGCGGAGACAGCGGCTGTCAGACGCTGCGGCCCCGCAATGGCGCACAGGTGTCCGAGCGTATCCCCCTCAAATTGCGTGTTCGGGTCGATCATCGCGACAGAAACCGCGTGATCCCGAGTTAAGAACTGCATCAGCGCGCACGCGATAATATCCGTCCTTTTATCGTTCTCAAGAATGAACAGAATCCTCCCGTCGCCGGACAGCGGCTCATGATCCGTGACAGCCGGGATATAAACGTCTGACACCTCAGGCACGTTTTCCGTATTCTGAAGTCCGTATTCCTTTCCCCCGCGCGACCCCATGATGACCGCGACGACGATCGCGGCTGCCAAAAGCACAAGAACCGCCAGGCTGAACGCTGTATGATTGACAAATAATCTTCTGATATATTTCATAGCAATAACACCCTTTTTGCTGATTCATTAATTATACTACGGAGTCAGATTCTTTTCAATATCCCATTTGCCTAAAAAAACAGTTGTCATCAGGCGTTGAAAAGGATATAATGAAAACAAACGGAGGTGCGTCATGTCAAAGAAACCATCTATCGAAAAACAAAGCAAATTCTGGTTCCTGCGCTATCTGGGTTACGGTTCCGGCGCAATCGGCCTCGATCTGAGCTATGGTCTGTTTTATTCATATCTCAACAAATACCTGACCGATATCCTGAAACTGGATCCGCGTTTTCTGCTGATCCTGACTCCGATCGCCAGGATCTGGGACGGGATCAACGACCCGATGATGGGCTCCATCGTCGATCGACGGCCGTTTAAGAGGAACAAGTACAAACCGTGGATCATGATCGGCTCCGTTTCCAACGCGGTGATCGTAACGCTTCTTTTCAACAATATTTTCGGGTTGCACGGCGTACCGATCTACGTCTACATCGCCTTTATGTATGTCCTGTGGGGTATGACCAACACGCTTGCGGACATTCCTTACTGGTCCATGGTCCCGTCCTTCACAAGCGATCCGGGTCAGCGCAGCATCATTGCGACGATCGCGAGAACGTTTTCCGGTCTCGGACAGGAGATTATCCAGATCGGCGCCCCTCTGCTTGTCGGATTTGTCAGTCAGGTCCCCGACCCGGATACGGGCAAAAAAGTGTTCGACGCCAGAACGTTTACCGTTCTGAGTATCGCAACGGCGATCGGTCTGATCCTGTTCTCCACGCTCTGCGTAACGACCGTGAAAGAACGGCATACCACCAAGCCTACTGAGAAATTCACATTTAAGAAAATCCTCAGCACCGCGAAAAACAACGATCAGCTGCTGATCTTCATGCTCTTCGCGATGCTCTCCAACGCAGGCTTCTATATGATCTCCGGCGTCGGCACATACTATTTTGACGTCGTCGCGGGCGACACGGGTCGGCAATCCTCCTTTAACACGATGGGCGCGGTCGGCAGTGTGGTCGGACTCGCCGTGATCCCCATCATGATGCGATTCACCTCCAGACGCCGCACCTATCAGTTTTCACTGATCCTCGCGATGGCCGGATACGCGGGCATGTTCCTTTCCATGAACGCGCTGGCGAGCTACACGGTCCTCAACATCTCGTACCTGCTGGCGCAGATCGGAACCGCGAGCATGTTCGTCTCGCAGACCGTTTTCCTTGCGGATATCGTTGATTACGGCGAGGTCAAGATGGGCTACCGCGCGGAATCCATCACATTCTCGATGAAAGGCTTCCTGAAGAAGATGGCGTACACCCTGCAGACGATCATCCTTTACGCGGGACTTGCCTTCACGCACTATGACGGCGATCTGCACTCGGCGAACTCTGCCGCCTCCAAGAATGCGATCAGCGTGATGATGCTGATCCTGCCCTTCGTTTTGATGCTGGCTTCGTTCCTTGTATATACCTTCATGTTTAAGCTGCACGGGAAACGCATGGAGGATATCACAGAACAGATCAGTCTCAAACGCGCGCAGGAGGATCGAGCCGCGGAAGACTGATCCTCATACCGGCCGCTTCACCGCGAAGCGGCCTTTTTCATTGAAAATCCGTATTTTTTCAAGTTTTCGTTGAATTACCCGGAAAAGTGTGATAGGATATATAAGATTTTGAGCAGAAGCGGAGGTTCCGTCATGCACATAGATACTATGTTGTACAACAGCCGGCCGGAAGGTACGCTCAGTGAGATCGAGACCAGGATCTACGATCAGCTGGATCAGCTTGCGATCCCCTACGCGCGCGCGTCTCATGAACACGCGGATACCATCGAAGCCTGCAAAGAGATCGAAGCGATTCTGGGCGCGCAGATCTGCAAGAATCTCGTCGTCTGCAATGCGCAGAAAACTCTGTATTTCCTGGTCATGATGCCCGGCGACAAGAAATTCCTGACAAAACTGCTTTCAAAGCAGCTCGGCACCGCCAGACTGTCTTTCGCGTCCGCGGACGATCTTGACCGGCTCCTGCGCACAACGCCCGGCAGCGTCAGCGTTTTGGAACTGATCGCGGATGCGTCAAATCAGGTCGGCCTCGTCATCGACGAAGACCTTATGGAACAAGACTGCATCGGATGCCATCCCGGCACCAACACGGCCACGCTCAAACTGAAAACCTCGGACATCCTCGAAGTTTTTCTTCCGTCAACGGGACACAAGCCGACTTTTGTCAAACTGTAAGAAGGTCATATATCATGCGCAACTCTCAAGATATGAACCCTGTTAAAGCGATCGTTGTCGGTGCGGGCCACCGGTCGATGATCTACGCGTCCTATGCACAGACGCATCCCGACGAGCTTCAGATCGTCGGCGTTGCCGAACCGGACGATACCAGACGCGCGATCTGCCAAGAGATGTACCAGATCCCGGCGGCGCACACATTCCGGACCGCGGAGGAACTCGCAAAAGCGCCCCGATTTGCGGACGCGATCATCAACGGGACCATGGATCGCCTGCACGTCGCTACGTCGCTCCCGCTTCTCGACCGCGGCTACGCGATGCTGCTCGAAAAGCCGTTCGCCTGTTCCCGTGAAGAAGCGGACGCGTTATCCGACTGCGTCAGGCGCAACAACAGCAAAGTGATGATCTGTCACGTTCTTCGTTATTCCAAATTCTACGAGGGCATCAAAAGAGTTGTCGCTTCCGGAAGAATCGGAGACGTCATCAATCTGCAGACGAGCGAAGACGTCAGCTACCACCACTACGCGAACAGTTATGTGCGAGGCAAATGGGCGCGTTCCGAGGAAAGCGGCACGACTATGCTGCTTGCGAAATGCTGTCACGACATTGATCTCATAACTTGGATGATGGACGGCGTCACGCCTGTCAGCGTCACAAGCGCAGGCTCGCTTTCCTATTTCAAACCGGAAAACGCGCCGGCCGACGCCGGCACTCGCTGTATGGTCGACTGTCCGCACGTGAACGACTGTCATCTTTCCGCGAAGCGGATCTACCTTGATCTGCCGCACAAATGGGACTTCTACGTCTGGCCGACGATGATGGACGCGCCGGACGCCGAGAAGGTAGCTTTTTTGCGCGACGAGTCTCCCTACGGACGCTGCGCATACAAATGCGGCAACAACGTCGCCGACCGGCAGAACGTTCTGATCCGATTTGAAAACGGCGCTGTATGCTCGCATTGTCTGACCGGCGGCTCCGCCTATTCCAAACGAATCATGCGCGTCATCGGAACGAAGGGACAGATCGAGGGTGTTTTCGAGGATCAATCCTTTACGATCAGCACCATCGATCCGGAACCGGACGGGGATTGCCGGCAGGAGGTGATCGACCTGTCTGATGATTGCAGTGCCTTTGTCAATCACGGCGGCGGCGACATCGCGCTCGTGACAGACTTCGTCCGCTATGTGCGCGGACAGCAGACGTCGATCTCCTGCACGGAGCTGGAAGGCTCCATGCTCGGCCATCGCATTATTTACGCGGCAGATCTTTCCATGCAGAACGGCGGTTGCCCCGTGACGCCTTGACAATCGTCCCTGTTTTTGTTAACATAAAACAAAGAGGTGATACTATGGATCCTTCCGCACTGTTTAAAATCGGTTACGGCCTTTACGTATTAACATGCGACGCTAACGGCAAAGACAACGGCTGCATTGTAAACGCTGCCATGCAGGTGACCAGCGCGCCGAATCGGATCGCGGTTACGGTCAACAAGCTGAATTATACGCGTGATCTGATCATGGCGGCGGATCAGTTCAATCTGTCTGTTCTGGACACCTCGGTACCGTTTGAGGTTTTCAAACACTTCGGCTTCCAATCCGGCAGAGATACAGATAAATTCGCGGATTACTCCGCCGTATCCCGCAGTGAAAACGGCTTGCTCTATCTCACCGAGCACTCGAACGCGATGATCAGCGGCAAAGTCATCTGCAAGGTCGATCTTGATACGCACACGATGTTTATTGCGGACGTTACGGACGCGATGGTGTTATCTGATCAGCCGACGGTAACGTATGATTATTATCAGGCGAACATCAAACCGAAGCCGGAGGCGCCGAAAAAGAGCGGCTGGCGCTGCAAGATCTGCGGTTATGTCTACGAAGGCGACGTGCTTCCGGACGATTTCACCTGTCCATGGTGCAAGCACGGCCCGGATGATTTCGAACGAATTGAATTATAAAACGGAGGATTATCTATGGAACTCAAAGGATCAAAGACGGAACAGAACCTGATGGCGGCCTTCGCAGGCGAAAGTCAGGCGCATACCAAGTATCAGTACTACGCATCCAAGGCAAAGAAAGACGGTTACGTGCAGATCGCGTCGATCTTCGAGGAGACCGCGAAGAACGAGAAGGAACACGCGAAGATCTGGTTCAAGCTGCTGCACGACGGCATTCCTTCAACCACCGAGAACCTTGCGGACGCTGCAGGCGGCGAAAACTACGAGTGGACAGATATGTACGCTGGCTTTGCCGAGACGG
>ONWP01000385.1 GCA_900321595.1 uncultured Eubacteriales bacterium | reverse complement strand
TTATGAAGAGCTTCTTATGAGTGAAGAGGGACTGCAGACCACACAGAACCAGCTGATTTTCATCGGGAAACTGACGGAATTCGACTACTACACTTTCTTTGATAAGCTTGCTTATCTGCGGGATCGATGCAACGCGAACGATCCGAACATCTGCAGGATCGTCGCCGATATCGTCCCGACATATCATTTGCAAAACGAAGAGGTATCATGAAACGATCTGTCATTAAACGCACATTTGATATCCTTGCTTCTTCCGCAGCGACAGGGCTTCTGAGTCCTGTCCTTTTTGCGGTCGGCGCTGCGGTGAAGCTCGATTCTCCCGGCCCTGTATTTTTTAAACAGAAGCGCATCGGAAAGGATAAAAAAACCTTTTCCATGTATAAATTCCGCACCATGCGCACAGATACGCCGCACGATATGCCGACGCATCTGCTGAAAGACCCCGGCGCGTATATCACAAGAGTCGGCGCGTTTCTGCGGAAAACCAGTCTTGACGAACTGCCGCAGCTTTTCAATATCCTGCGCGGAGACATGAGCGTCGTCGGGCCGCGGCCCGCGCTCTGGAACCAGGACGATCTGATCGCAGACCGAGACCGGTACGGAGCGAACGCCGTGCGTCCCGGCCTCACCGGTTGGGCGCAGGTCAACGGACGCGACGAGCTGGAGATCCCGGTCAAGGCAGCCTTTGACGGTGAGTATCTTCACAGACAGAGCCTGCTGTTTGACCTGTGGTGCATCTTCAGAACGGCGGTCAACACGGTTTTTCACTCCGGCGTCGTGGAAGGCGGCACCGGCATCCATTCGGACACAAAGAAAAAGCTGCTGCTCGCGACCAATCATTCTTATATGCTGTACCGGTTCCGGAAAGAGCTGATCGAAACGCTGCAGGATGAATACGACGTCGTCGTCACAACGCCGCTTGTCGGCAATGAAGCGCAGCTCGAGGCCATGGGCTGCCGCCTGATCCCGACCGAAATCGACAGAAGAAGCCTGAATCCCGTCAAGGATCTGCATCTTGCGCTTTTCTATCTCAAAACCCTCTTTGCGGAGCGCCCGGATACCGTACTGACCTATTCGATCAAGCCGAACATCTATATGAATCTGTTGTGCCGGATTCTCGGCGTCCCCTACTACGCAAATGTGCAGGGGCTCGGCACGGCATTCCAGAACAAGTATCTCGCCCTGTTTGTCAGCCTCTTATACAAGCTCGCTCTGGGTGACGCGCGGAAGGTATTCTTTGAAAATGAAGAGAATGCGAATCTGTTTATAGAGAACAAAATCATTGAAGCCTACCGCATAAAAGTCCTGCACGGCGCCGGGATCAATCTGCAAACCTTCCGTTTTTCTGACGATCTCCCGGATGAACCGATCCGTTTTCTCTATCTCGGCCGGATCATGCGGGAAAAAGGCATCGACGAGCTTTTGAACGCGTATCAGCGCGTCAAAGACCTCTACGCGGATCACGTAACGCTTGAGGTCGTCGGTTTTTACGAGGATGATTACCGGGAGCGGCTGGAGACGCTTGCCGCGGACGGCACGATCGAACTGACCGGTTTCACGGAAGACCCGATCCCCTGCTATGAACGCGCGTCCTGCGTCGTCCCGCCAAGTTATCATGAGGGCCTTTCAAATGTTCTGCTCGAGGCGGCGGCGACAGGCCGTCCGCTGATCGCGAGCGACATCCCCGGCTGCAGAGAGGCCGTAGAACCGGATGTCAGCGGGTATCTGTGCCGCGCGAAAGACGCAGACGCGCTGTTTGAAGCGATGCGCCGCTACTGCGATCTGTCGCATGACGAACGCCTTGCGATGGGAATAGCCGGCAGAAGACGGATGGAACAGCTCTTTGACAAGACCGACGTTGTAAACGAGACACTCGCAGCCATGCGTGAAGGCTGTCCTTTTCGCAAATTTGACGACGAAATAGCCTGAACAGGTTGACTTTTCCCTGTTCGGGTGTAAAATAACAATGAATATTTCTGGGAGGAAGACGGACATGTCCATATTTGATACGTTAGAATCTGAGGTTCGCTCCTACTGCCGCAGTTTCCCGGCTGTCTTTGACCGCGCGAAGGGTTCGCATATGTTTACGGAAGACGGCAAAGATTATATCGACTTTTTCGACGGCGCTGGCGCACTCAGTTACGGACATAACAACACCTACATCATGAACGCGATCGCGGATTATATCCGTTCGGAAGGGATCACGCACGCGCTCGATCTGTCTACGAGAGCAAAACGGGAATTCCTCGAGACGTTCCGGGACAAGGTGCTCGTCCCCGGCGGACTTGATTATAAAGTCATGTTCTGCGGTTCCACGGGAACAAACAGCGTGGAAGCCGCGCTCAAGCTCGCGCGAAAGGTCAAGAAGCGTCAGAACATCTTCGCGTTCAGCGGCGCGTTCCACGGCATGACGCTCGGCGCGCTTGCCTGTACCTCTGACGAGCATTCCCGCGGCGGCGCAGGCGTCGCCATGGGCAACGTCACGTTTATGCCGTTCCCGTTCGGATTCAATAAGACGTTTGACACGATCGGCTATATCGAGAACGTGCTCACGGACGACCATTCCGGCATCGATAAACCCGCGGCGATCATCCTCGAGACCGTGCAGGCCGAGGGCGGCGTCTGCGTCACCGAGATCGACTGGCTTCGCAGGCTCAGAGATCTCTGCGACAGGCACGATATCCTGCTTATCTGCGACGAGATCCAGGTCGGTTGCGGTCGTACCGGCACCTTCTTCAGCTTCCAGCGCGCCGGCATCGTCCCCGACATGGTCACGGTCTCGAAATCCATCTCCGGCGCGGGTCTCCCCATGTCTCTGCTTCTTCTCAAGCCCGAGATCGACATCTGGACGCCCGCGGAGCACAACGGCACCTTCCGCGGCAACCAGCTGGCTTTCGTCGGCGCGAAAGCCGCGCTGGAATATATGGACGCGAACGATCTTCTCGGTGAAGTCAAGCGCAAGGCGGAGATCGTGGAATCCTTTGTGCAGAAAGAGATCCTGCCGCTTGACGCACGCATTGAACTGCGCGGCCTCGGCCTGATCCAGGGCATCGAGTTTGCCGCCTTCGACGACGATACGCTGTCAAAACGGATCACCGCGAAATGCTTCGAGAACGGCCTTGTCATCGAACGCGCCGGACGCAAGGACAGCGTCGTCAAGATCCTGCCCGCGCTGACGATCGACGACGCGGATCTCATCAAGGGACTTGAAATCATCCGCGACGCGGTGAAAGCAGTCCTGTGAAGTCTTCAAAACGGCGAATTGCGATCCGAATCACGGTGACGTTCCTCGTCGCCGTGGTTCTTTTTACCTCGTCCGCGCTGCTGTATTCCAACTTCTACGTTAAAACAGTTGATTATCGATTCGAGGAAGCATCCGTTGCAGATGAAGTACGCATCGTTTTTCTCTCTGATCTGCACGGCAGATCGTTCGGCAAAGACAACCGCAGACTCCTGAACGCGATCCGGAAAGCGGAGCCGCATCTGATTTGCCTTGTCGGCGATTTCTTTGATACCACGCTGAGCGACGAACAGATCGCGGCTATGTATGATTTCTGCAGGGATTGCACCGAGATCTGCGATACTTATTTTTCTTTGGGCAACCATGAGGTATTGTTCATGGAAAAGTACGGTGAGATCCGGGAAAAACTCCTGGCCTGCGGCGTTCCGCTGCTCGAAGAAACGTACCTTGACTTAACGGTCAACAATCAGAAGCTTCGGCTGGGCGGTATGAGCAAATACGCGTTTGCCATGTCCGGACGCAGCGAAGAGTGGTTCGCTTCGGATACGTATGCGTTTTTGAAAGATTTCACAAGCGAGAAGACCATCCCGACCGTTTTGATGTGCCACCGGCCGGAGTGCTTCTTCCTGAACAATTCAAAGCATGACTGGGAGATCAGCTATCTCCTGTGCGGTCACACGCATGGCGGTCTCTGGCGCCTCCCGTTTGTGGGCGGGCTGCTTGCGCCTGAACAGCTGTGGTTTCCCGAGTATTACTACGGGCATTACGATTACGGAAATCTTCAGATGCTCATTACCGCCGGATTCAAAGGGTACCAATTCGTCCCGCGTCTGTTTAACCCGTGTGAAATCGCGGTTCTGCATCTGGCCTGAACGGAGGGATATTCGTGGTTCATTTTAATAATAAATGGGATGCGCTTCTCGCGGAGGAATTCAAACAGGATTACTATCTGAAGATCCGCGCTTTTTTGAAAAGCGAATACGCAAATCCCGCGTATCCGATCTATCCGAACATGTACGATATCTTCAACGCGTTTAAACTCACCGATTATGACAACGTCAAAGTGGTCATTCTCGGTCAGGATCCCTATCATGAACCCGGTCAGGCGCACGGTCTTTCTTTTTCCGTCAAAGACGGCACCAGAATGCCGCCGTCGCTTGTCAACATCTTCAAGGAATACACGGCGGATCTGGGATATCCCTTCCCGACAACAGGCGATCTGACGCCGTGGGCGCAAAACGGTGTTCTTCTGCTGAACTCCGTGCTGACGGTGCGCGGCGGGATCGCTTCAAGTCATAAGGGCATCGGCTGGGAGTTGTTCACCGACCACGTCATCAGTCTTCTGAACGAACGCGAAAAGCCGGTCGTATTCCTCCTGTGGGGACGGTTCGCGCGAAATAAAAAGGAGCTCATCACAAATCCGATCCACTGCATCCTGGAAGCGGCGCATCCGAGTCCGCTTTCAGCGAACAGCGGTTTTTTCGGATGCCGTCACTTCAGCAAAACGAACGCGTTCCTCGGTGACAACGCCGTCAACTGGCGCCTGCCGTAACTTATGAACAAAATGAAAATTTTCCGATCAATACCCGATTTTATTGACTTTTGAGGTCATACGTGGTTTAATTTTCACCAAAGGAGTGATAGAAGTATGCGCTTCAAAGACTTTGACCGCAGCATCATCAAGAAGAATGTGAAATACTCGGTCGACACCATCACCGACATCATCAAGACGATCGGTCCCAGAGAATCCGGCAGCAAAGAAGCCTTTGCCGCGGAAGAAAAGCTCAAGGCTGAGCTTGAAAAATTCGCGGACGAGGTCC
>ONWP01000020.1 GCA_900321595.1 uncultured Eubacteriales bacterium | reverse complement strand
TACCGGATGGATACGCATCTGGCGGAAACGACCGTCGAGGCGCAGACGCTGTCGGATATGCTCAAGGCGCTGCACACGCAGATCCTCGAGCGCGATCCCGATACGCAAATGACGCTTTCCTTCCGGGACGCGATGGTCTACATCAACGGCGAGAAATGCCGCAAATCAAAGCAAAAGCTGTCCGACGGGGACGAGGTCTGGCTCCTCTCTCCGGCGTCCGGCGGCTGACAGGGAGGGATCGCAATGGCGTACAGGATCGACGAGGAACGCTGCGTCGGCTGCGGGGCGTGTCACTTCGTCTGCGCGAAAAAGGCCGCGGCGCCGGTCGACGCGATGAAGGAAAAGTACCGCATCGACGAGGAGGCCTGCATGGACTGCGGTCAGTGCGAGCTGATCTGCCCGAACAGCGCAGTGTCCAAAGTCTGAACCGTAATTCTGCTATCAGCAAAATATTAGACGCATCGTTAAAAATGTCATTTAACGGTGCGTTTTTGTTTTCTGTATAGTCAGTAAATGAATTGTGAATAAAAATCGTGAAAAATTTACAAATTTATCGTATATGAAACGCCGTTATTTATGAATATACGTTGATTTCACAACCGGAATCAGGTATACTGATACTGACCTATCATATCGTCCGAATTCAGTATGAATAAGACGACGGCAAAAAAAGACGACGGCCGGAGCCGTCGCCCGTGAAACGGAAGCCGTCACTTTCTGTCTTTCGTTTTGCGTTTCGATTTCGTCGACACGAGATGCTGTCTGCAGGTCATCAGCGGTTCGCTCGGATTCCTTTTATACAGGAGCACGATCGAGACGGCGGAAGCGGCGATCACGACGACGCAGCAGGCCTGCCAGACGGTCAGCCCGAGAACCGCGTGCCGCAGCGAATCCGGATAATAGCGCATGAACTCCCAGCCGAATCGCGCGATGCAGTAGAGACCCGCCGTGAGCGGGAACGCCATGCCGCGGCGATAGAACCGCGTGTGTTTGATGATATAGCAGACGATCAGCACAAGGCCCGTCGTTCCGGCTTCAAAGAGCTGGACAGGGAAGACCCGGGCCCACATCGTCTTGGAATAGACGCCCCAGGGCCAGACGACGCCGAAGCAGCAGCCGTTGATGTGACACTGGATCTTGCCGCAGAGCATGACGATGAACACGTCCGGCGCCAGGAAGTCCATCGTATCCTTTCTGTCGACGCGGGTCAGATCGATGAGCGGTTTTTCCTTCTTTGCTCTGCCGCGGTTGAGAAGACGGCAGACGCCCCGCTCCGCCTCGATCGTGACGAGCTCCATGAGCGGCGTGAAGATCACAGCGCCGAGCATCGCGAGCCCGGACGCAGGCGTCTCCCCGCGGGAAGCCAGGAACGAGCCGTAAAGCCTGCCCATCAGGTAGGCGCCCAGAAAGCCGTAGCTGAAGGTGATCGAGTACAGCGCGACGCGCAGGCGGGAGATGCGATACTTATAGTGGGTGACGAGACTGAGCGCCAGCGCCAGAACGAAACCCACGGCGAACATATAGTGCATTGCCATTCGGTGTGCCTCCTTTTCCAGATGATTCCCGTTTTTCATTATACAAATGCTGACTGAAAAGTCAACCCGCATTCATTTCGGCTTGATCAGACCCGGGATCCGGTCTGTTTAAGAAATAAGTTTTATTATCAGGAAAGGTTGTGATCTCTTGAAAAAAACAAGATCCACCAAAATCTTGAGCGTATTCCTATCTCTGCTGATGGCGTTTTCCGTATTCAGCATTGCGGCCGTCCCGTCCTACGCTGAGGGCAGCTCGACGGATGCGCATCTGAACGCGCTCGCGGACGCGCTTCGCAGCGACAATGTGAAGAACGCGACGTTCAGCGGTACGAACACCGTCACGGTCTCCGATACGACCGGCGACGTTGCGAAGGCCGCGCAGGCGTATTATGCGGTTTTCTGTGATTACGCGCATGTGAGCACCGGCGGCAGCCAGAATGAATACAACAACGGCTACCGTACGTCCTCGCAGGTGCGTGACGCGATCAAAAACGCCATCCAGAGCCGCATGGGTACGGATTACGGCGCGTATGGCGCGGCGGGTGTGCTCAACTATCTGGGCGGCAACCAGACTGTTTCCGCGTCAAACAACACGAATCAGAACAGCGTTTCCGTGCCGACGATCAAGGTGACCGTCACACAGCTTGATTCGCTGACCCGGTACGCGACGCTGGATGAGATCGAGAACGCCGCGACCTATTCCTATCAGATCAGTCACGCGCGCCGCTCCTATAGTGTGACGAGCGGCAGCGGCTGCAGCCAGACGACCACCACGTATTATTACGCGGCGATCAGCGGCCGCAGCGACGGCTACGCGACGACCGGCGTCGATATCAGCGCGCTTCGCGCCTTCGAGACGGCGCTTGCTGACAACGCGGATGTGATCGCGGCTGATTTGACCGGCAAGATCGCGCTGGGCTACGACGCGCTGGCCGCGTCCTTCAACGGACTGGACACTGCGCGCGCCGGCGCTGTGAACGCGTTCGGCAAGCTGGTCGCGAACCACTTCTTCCCGACCGCGGACGATGACATCGCCGCAGTCGAGGCCGCGATGAAGATCGCGCAGTTCGCGCCGATCGTGGGCCGCATCAACGACTACGTCGCGACCGACATCAGCGCGTTCGATCTGGCGGCGCTGACTGAGATCTATGAGAACCTGAAGGCTGATTACAACAGCTACAAGGCCATCAACATTGATGAGGTGTACGCCTATTTCGAGATCGACAATCAGATCCTGAGCCGCGACGCGGTGGACGCCAAGTACGAGGAGATCGAGAACGCGTACCAGATCGCGTACCTGCGCGAGAACGTCAAGCCCGTGATCGACGCGGATCTGGCGACCTTCGCGACCTATGACGACGACTTCGTGCTGGCCACTGACAACGCGGATGTGCCCGTCAGCGCGGCCATCACCGCAATCAACGGCTACGTGAACACGCTGGCGCAGTACAAACAGCCCAACGTGGACGTCGTGTTCGGCGAGGGCTTCGTCACCGATACCTTTGATCCCGAGCGCGCCAGACTCAACAAGCTGCTTGAGGTCAACGAGCTGAAGCTTCGCTTTGAGGCGTTCAAGACCGTTTACACCCAGGCGTTTGAGCCTGTCACGCCCGAATACACCACCGATCAGCTCTACGCTGTGCTCAACGCCAGAGACGGCTGGTACACCGACCTGCAGGCCTACGTCGCCGAGCTGAAGGCGTACGACGAGGTGCTCGCCGGCAAGATCCTCACCGATCTTGAGGCCGCCATGGAAGCGAAGATCGACGCCGTGTACGCGATGCTCAACGACCGCGTCGAGGCGACGATCAACAACGCCTACGACCTGTATCAGGGCTTCGTCGCCGAGTACGGCTACACGATCGACACCGCCGACGACGTGTCTGTCGGCAACTACACCGCGCTGCGCGCAGCGATCGGCCTGCTCAATCCCGATCACTATACGTTCCTCAAGGATCGGACGGCGCACTTCGACATCGACCCCGCGACGGTCGCGAAGTATGACGAGATCCAGGCCGCCGTGTTCGCGTTCGTGAACTTCGACGCGTCCAAGGGTCTGACCGCCTATAAGTATAACCACGCCGAGATCGCGGACATCATCCGCGAGGTCAGCGTGAAGGACGTTTCCCGCAACAAGGATTACGTCGTGACCGACGAGAAGGTCGACGCGATCATCGACATCCTGGAGAATCTGCTTGCCTCTGATCAGATCAAGGACGCGCTGGGCATGGATCTCGCCGAGACCGTCAGCGGCGTGCTTGACAACCTGTACACCGACGACTTCCTGAACACCCTGGTGCAGTACGTGTACCCGATGGTGACGAAGGAATTCGCGAAGGTCTGGGCCGATCTGCCCGCGACCACGCACGTCGACGATCCCGTCAGCGTGGACATCTCGCTGAAACTTGACAACCTGCCGACGGCCCTCAGCAAGATGGGCATCGAGCTGCTGCCGAAGCTTCTGGCCGGCAACGTCGGCGCGTATCCCGAGGTCGCCGCGGCGCTCAACGCCGTGCCCAACACCGCCACCGTCGACAAGGAAGCCGACGAGTGGATCGTGAACCCCTGGGAGAACGAGAACATTTACGATGCCGAGACCGGCAAGCTGACCCTCGCGTGGGGCATCACCGACAAGGAGTCCTTCCTGAACGCGGCGAGCGCCGCCCTTTCCGGCCTTGAGGAGCTGCTGCTGGCGCTCTTGGCGAACAAGACCACCGAGATCGGCCCGGTCAAGGTCGGTACCGGTTCCGGTTCCTACTGTATCGCCAGCATCACCGTCGACCCGATCAACCTGTTCATGAATTTCGGCGGCAACCCCGGCTACAACAACATGCTTGCGCCGATCCTGGTCGCCCTGGGCGCCGAGAGCGTGCCCAACGGCAATACGCTCGACTCCACCCGCAAGCTGCTTGAAAACGGCCTGATCGAACCCCTTGAGGGCGTACTCGACAAGTTCGCTGCCGCTCCTCTGGACTTCATCCTGAAGGCGCTGCCGAATCTGGCGTTCGCGCTGCACATGGGTCTGGTCGAGCCGCTCTTCAGCCAGCTCAAGACCTCCATCGCCTATCATGCCGACGCGCACTATACAGTCAGTGTCGGCGCCGATCCCGGCGATATCAAGAACGCCATCGCGGACGCCCTTGACGTCAACATCGGCGAGATGCTCGACATCTCCTCGCTGGGCATCGACTTCAGCTCGCTCAACGGCCTGCTGAACTCCATCATCGGGCTGCTGACCAAGCCCGACGAGGAGCCCGCTGAGGGTGAGGAGCCTGCCGCTCCCGCACTGACGCTGCCCGCGATCGACGAGGAGAAGCTCTCCATGCTGGGCACCGACGTCGAGTGGATCCCCGGCTACCGGACGGCAAGCCCGTTCGCAGGCGTTGAGGGACACGGCTCCGACTATGCCCGCATCGTGGTCGGCAACCGCGCCGACGTGTTCATGGCCGTGCTTGATTACCTGATGCGCGGCATCCGCGACAACGACCTGCTCAACAGCATTCTGGACTTCATCAACTCCTCCAAGGCGGAAGACGAAGCCAAGGTCGAGCTCTCTGAGAGCATCCAGACCATTATCGACAACGTCATCGCCAACAATCCCGACTCCATCGCCGCGGTCGTCGAGCTGATCTTCCCGCAGCGCTACGATATGCCCGAAAAGATCAACTGGATCACCGAGGGCAACATCGAGCAGGAAGACTACGACTACTGGGATGAGTACGCCGCTTCCGTCGGTCAGTCCTTCTGGACGAAGGATAAGGCGGAATACCTGCAGGCGCATCTTGAGGACTTCACCGACGACGTGATCACGCTCTTCAGCGAGAACCTCGGCGGCGCCGAAAACCTGGGCGACGCGGTGAACTATCTGCTGGCGAACCTGTACAAGGCCGACACGCTCAACAGCCTTGCCGGCTCCCTGAAGGATCTGGTCGGCGGTATCGAGCTGCCCGAAGCCATCGCGAACATGGGTCTGCTCGAGCAGATCGGACTGGATCTGAACGCGTGGGACAATATGAGCTTCAGTTTCGCGGACGGCGACAAGGCCGCGTTCAAGGCCGGCCTCATCGAGATCCTCAAGCCGCTGACGCCCGTCCTCAACTTCATCCTTGCCGAGAAGGACATCGAGCTGACGCTGCTTGACAGCATCAACGTCAAGGCGCTCGGCTACGACGGCTACAGCTACGGTCTGATCCCGCTGCTGGAGGCTGTCGGCGCGGACGGCATCAAGACGCCCGCCGAGCTGCAGGCAGATCCCGAGAACATCGTCAAGAACATCATCGATCCCGTCTTCTCGCTGCTTGACAAGCTGGGCGACGATCCGCTGGTCTTCATCGAGGACGTGCTTCCCGGCCTGCTTTACTTCGACAAGGTCGGCGGCGTTCAGGTCGCAGTCAACCACCTGCTGACCGCCGTCAACGTCCTGCTCGATACCATTCGTCCCATCTACGACATCAACCTGTATGCGCTGGCGGAGGAAAAACTCGGCTTCGACCTGCGCTTCGCGGAGACCGATCCGATCAACTTCCTGCTGTCGAAGATCGGCGACGTGATCGCGGAATCCGGAATCCCGATCGAGCTTGACTTCACCGTCGAATCCCTGAGCGAGAAGCTGCACTTCACCGATCCCATCAAGTTCACCTCGAAGAACGGCGACGAGGCCTACACGATCCGCCTGAGCGAGGAAGGCAAGGCCGACCTGCTGACCACCGTGCTTGACTACGTGGTCGAGGATATCGCGTTTGGCGACAACATCGACGCGATCATGAAGTACATCGAGGAGAATATGGGCCGGAGCGAGGGCATCCGCGCCTTCATCGGCTCGCTCCTGAAGACGCTCAAGCACGTCGAGGCTGATCAGCCCGGCACCGGCAAGGCAATCCTCTTCTGGATCTTCTTCGGCGCCGACAGCATCACCGACGCGTCCGCAGACTTCTTCGTCCGCTACGAGGATATGGACTATAAGGGCATCGTGATCTCCATGCTGAGCTCCACCGCCGATTACATCGCCAGAGCCGGCTTCGTGATGAAGGAAGCCTATCACGACTACTCCATCGCCGAGTACAATGTGCTTACCGCCATGGAGGAAGCCGCGCCCGCCGCGACGCAGGCTGTCGGCCGTGAATTCGGCGCGATGTATCAGTTCGTGCAGATGCTCCGCAAGATGGTTCTGTTGATCAGAAACACCTTCAAGACCATCTTCGGCATGGCGTAATCCAACCAAAATAAAGGGTCGTTCCCAGCCGGGAACGGCTCTTTTTTCGCGGAAAATCAGTTTTTTCCGTTGCACAATCCGCAGAAAAATGATAGAATGAAATTAACTTCAGGGATCGGAGGTCGTTGTTATGATACGCGTTCTTTGCTGGCTTTTAAGCGCCGTGATGTATGTCACGTCTGTCTTCGGACTGCCGCTGAAGCCTGTTTACATTGAGCGGCTGTATGAGGACGGGATGCCGTCCCATGTGACCGAGGGCAGCGTCCGCGTGGAGCTGCTCAGCGGCACGCTCCTGCGGATCGAGACGCGCGGGCCGAAGGGCTTCGAGAACCGGCCGTCCTTCACGGTACAGAAGCGTACCGGCTGGGACGAGGTCGCGTTTACGCAAACGCGCGCGGACGGGTACGTTCTGATCGAGACGGACGCGTACACCGTTCATCTGCCCGAAAACGCGAAGAGCGCCGACGGCGTGTATGTGACCGCGCCGGACGGCGGCGTGCTCTGGCGGTTTAACGGCGACACCGACGCGAATCTGTTCCTGCCGGAGCCGTCTGACGATCTAACGTCATGGTACTTCTGCGACAGCCCGCGGGTCATCCCCTCAAAGCAGGGCTACCG
Organism: uncultured Eubacteriales bacterium; assembly: GCA_900321595.1. Taxonomy (GTDB): domain Bacteria; phylum Bacillota; class Clostridia; order Oscillospirales; family Acutalibacteraceae; genus UBA1081. The sequence continues at coordinate 3,958 of ONWP01000020.1, read as the reverse complement.
CGTCGGGACGCTGCTTGCGAACAACGGCTGGGATCTGGACAATCAGGCGCAGGACGTTTTCGTCTTCCTGCCCGGCGGCAGCTATCGGCAGTTCACGGCTGATTTCGTCGAGCTGACCGGCCGCAGCGAGATGCTGCCGCTGGAGCTTTTGGGCTTCTGGGATTCGCGTTACTATGAGTACACGGACGAAACGGCGCTGGCGCAGGTGGACGACTACCGGGAGCGGGGGTATCCCATCGACGTGCTGGTCATCGACACCGACTGGCGCAGCGCCGAGAGCGGCGCGGGCTACACCGTGAACCGCAGGGATTTCCCGAATATGCGGAAGACGCTTGCCGCGCTGCACGACAAGGACGTCTCCGTCGTATTCAACGATCATCCGGAGCCCACCTGGGGCACGGACAATCTGCTGGATCTGCCGGAGGTCGTCTATCGCAATTACAACCTGAAAAAACTGCTTGGCATGGGGCTTGACTACTGGTGGTACGACCGCAACTGGTGGACCAGCCTCAAGCCTGTGGACGACGCGCTGTCGATCTACACGTCCGGCATGTACGCCTATTACGAGATCACAAAGGCGTTCTATGAAAACGCGGCGAAGGGCGGATACGCCCGGCGGCCCGCCATCATGGCGAATGTGGACGGCATCGGCAACGGCAATCTGGAATACGCGAGCGAGCTGGCCGCCCACCGCTACAGCCTGCAGTGGACCGGCGACGTGGGCACCTCGGCGGACGATCTGGCCGACGAGCTGTTCAACGCGGTCTACGGCGGCGTTGGCATGGGGCTGCCCTACGTGAGCGCCGATCTGGGCGGGCATACGAGCGAGGTCACGCCTGAAATGTACATGCGCTGGCTGCAGTTCGGCGCGCTGTCGCCGATCATGCGCGTACACTGCACGAAGCCCTATTCCCGGATGCCCTGGCTTCACGGCGACGCGGTGGAAAACGTCGCGCACACCTATGTGGATATGCGTTACCGGCTTTTGCCGCTCTTCTACGCGCTGGCGCATGAAAATTACGAGACCGGTCTGCCGATGCTGCGGCGGCTCGACGTCGACTATCCGCAGTACGCGCAGAGCGCCCGCAACGATGAATATCTGCTGGGCGACAGCATCCTGGTCGCGCCGATCACCGACGCGGAGCCGGTCGCGGAAGACTACGCCTTTACCTATAACGGGCAGCCCGGCCTCTTGGCGGAATACTACCCGAACGAGACCTTCTCCGGCGAACCGGAGGTCTCGAGGCTCGAACCGACCATCGATCACGACTGGGTATTCGACGCGCCGGAGGGGCTGAGCGTCAGCGACTACTTCACGGCGCGCTGGACGGGCGAGCTGACCGTCGGAGACGAGCCGATCCGCTTCCGCGTCATGTCAGACGACGGGTTCCGGCTGTGGATCGACGACGAGCCGGTGATCGACGCGTGGGACGTCTGGGACGAGCTGCGCGAGACGGATTATCTCCCGGCGCACTCCACGCACACGATCCGGGCGGAGTACTTTGACGGGAACAACCACGCGCACATTTTCTTCGACGCGCTCAGCAGCGGAGACGTTTCGCGCGACGTGTTCCTGCCGGACGGCTCTTGGATGGACGTCTGGACCGGCGAGACGTTTACGGGGCCGCAGACGATCCGCGTGGCGCACGGGCTGGATACCTCGCCGATCTTTGTCAGGCGCGGCAGCGTGACGGCGCTCGCGGACAACATGATGAGCACGAAATCCGGCGACTGGTCGCATCTGACGCTGGACGTGTATCCCGGCGAAAATGACGACGATACGGCGACGATCTACGAGGACGACTGCGAAACCGTGGCGTACAAGGACGGCAAATACCGCACGACGCGCGTCGCGCTGACGGGCGGGGAGGACGCGAACACGCTGACCATCGACGCGGCGAAGGGCGCGTTCGATGGCGCGCGGGCGTTCGCGGAGCGCACGTGGACCGTGCGCGTCCACGCGGACGAGCTGACCGCCGTCACGCTGAACGGCAAACCGGTCGACTTCGCGAGGATCGCGGCAGATCCCGCGGGCAAACCCTTCGCGGTGACCGGCCCCTCGCCGGACGGCGGCGTGTACGAGGTCATGTTCACCGCCGACGTGTACCGGGCGAGCGAGCTGACGTTCACGTTCTGAAAGAGTATAAGGAAGCTTCCCGCCGGAGAGCCCGGCGGGAAGTCGTTTTGTTTCGTTTTACGACGGATCGGACCAGTCGAAGACGATCTCCTCGCCGTCCAGTCGCCAGCGCGAGGGCGTTTTCGACAGGATATCCACGGGCGCGAGGTCGTGCTTCTCAAAGAGTCTTCGGTACGCGTTCGCGACGTCCGCCTTTTCCCGGGGCGTCATATTCGGCAGACTGACGAAGAGCGCCGTGCCGCTCAAAGCGAGCAGGTCGAGCCACTGCCTGTTCTTCTCCCACGGGATCGCGCCGTTCACGTCGCCGACGCAGTCCGCGTCCGCGAAATAGAACGCGCCGTGCTGACAGAGCCGGAACGCCAGCGTGTTCACGCCGTAATCGCGGGTGCGCACCCAGTCGCGGCCGCTGGTGTCGTCGCCGATGCGCTGCAGCTCGAAGAGCCCTGCCGACAGATGCGAGATCGTGTTGCACCCGATGACGACCATGTCGCCTGCCTCCTCGCGAATGAGCCGGTAGAGGTCCAGCGTGATCTCGGCGTTCGTCCTCGAGCGGTCGGCGAAATGCCAGTCCGTGCAATTGCCGGCGCCGCGCGTGAAGTTGCGGCCCCAGTCGCCGAACAGGTCGAAGGTCGTGAAATCGTGCTTGAGCAGGCGGAATCCCCAGCCGCGTATTCTGCGGATATCGGCGCGGATGAGCGCCTGCACGCCGGGCACGGTCGGGTCGAGATATTCGCGTTTGCCGCCGCGCGGGACGCGCCAGTCGTCCGGGATGCAGGGCGCGACGTTGTGGAGCGGCCGCATCCAGATCCCCGGCAGAACACCCGTATCGCTCATCTTCGCGGCGAGAGACGCCATGTCGCCGTACTTTTCGTTCGGCAGCCACGGCCCCCGGCAGGAGGACAGCTCCCAGCCGTCGTCGATGACGACGTAGGGCCGCGCCGGGAGACCCTCGGCGAGCTCCGCCTGACACGCGGCGTCGCGCAGGATCTGCGCCCCCGTGTTGTCGCCGTAGGCGTAGTACCAGTCGTTGCTGCCGAAAATCGGTCCGCTCACGGGGCGGGGCGCCGGGCAGAGCGCCTTGCAGAATTCTGCAAGCGCCGCGACCGGGTCCGCGCCGGGATATTCGCGCAGGACGAATTCGCAAAGGCACAGCTCGCGGCCTCCCAGGCGCACGCCGCAGCCGCCGGAACGCACGTCCAGCGTCGCGGAAAGACCGCCGCCGTCCAGCCGGAAGCTGACGAAGGCGCTCGGCTGCGTCCGGACGCCGAAGCAGAGCGTGTCGTGCCGGTCGGCCGCCGCGAAGTACCAGGGCATGTCCCGGTCGTTTTCCGTGATCGGGAGAAATCCCAGATCCGCGTAGCTTCGCTCCCACGCGTCGCCGAGAACGCGCAGGTCGTCCGAAGGGCGCCACGCCCATTTGACGCGCGCGAAGGTCGGCGCGTCCGCGGCGGCGGTCAGATAGACGCGCAGGCCGTCCGTCGCCGGCTCGAAGCGCAGCGCGGCTTCGCCGCCGTTTTCACATTCGACGCTCCATGTCAGAGCGGTGATATCAAAGCTTTTCATTCCGGATCCTTCACCTTTCTGCGTTCCTGCAGCGCCAGCGCGATCTGCTCCTTCTTTTCCCCGACCAGATCATATTTGAGCATCGGGAAGATCGACAGCAGGCTGAAGATGCCGGGCATGGCCATATAGGCAAAGTAGATGATGTTCTTTGTGGACTGGGTCATGACGGCCGCGCTCGCGTCGTAGCCGGAGATCTGCACGAAAACCAGACCCAGCGCCGCGCCGATGGCGAGGCAAACCTTGATCGTCAGCGTCAGG
>ONWP01000384.1 GCA_900321595.1 uncultured Eubacteriales bacterium | reverse complement strand
TTACAGCACCTTCGCAAGGAAGCTGCGCAGCCGCTCGCTCTGCGGATGATCGAAGATCTCCGCCGGCGTGCCGGACTCAACGATGACGCCGTCCGCCATGAAGACCACGCGGTCGGCCACCTCGCGGGCGAAGCCCATCTCATGCGTGACGACGGCCATGGTCATGCCGTCCGCCGCGAGCCGCTTCATGACGTCGAGCACCTCGCCGACCATCTCCGGGTCGAGCGCGCTCGTCGGCTCGTCGAAAAGCATCACCTCCGGCTGCATACAGAGCGCCCGGACGATGGCGACGCGCTGCTTCTGTCCGCCGGAAAGCTGGCTGGGATAGGCCATCGCGCGATCCGCGAGCCCGACCTTGGAAAGCAGCTCCATGGCGCGCGCGTCCGCTTCCGTGCGGGAAAGCCCGCACAGCTTCATCGGCGCGATGGTCATGTTGCGCAGGATGCTCATATTCGCGAAGAGGTTGAAGTGCTGGAACACCATGCCCATCTTCTGACGATGCAGGTTGATGTCCGCCTTCGGGTCGGTGATGTCCGCCCCGTCGAAAATGATCGTCCCCTCCGTGGGCAGCTCCAGCAGGTTCAGCGAGCGCAGGAACGTGGACTTGCCGCTGCCGGACGGGCCGATGATACAGACGACCTCGCCCCGGTCGATCTCCAGATCAACGCCGTCAAGCGCCTTGACCTTGCCGCCGAGATAATGCTTCTTGAGACCTTTGACGTCGATAAGAACGGATCCGCTCTGCGCGAGCGCCGGCTTTACGCCGTCGCTTTCTGTTCCCATGCCGCCGAAACGGCGCTTGCGGAGGTCTTTCTCTTCGCTGAAAGCGTTATCGTTCATTCTTGCGCAGCCTCCTTTCCAGCTTCCGCTGCAGCGCGGACAGGATCAGAACCATCACAAGATAGCACGCGGCGACCAGCAGCAGCGGCACAAACGGATCGTACGTCCGGCTGCGGATCATATCGCCGACCTTTGTCAGGTCGTAGACGGCGACGTAACCGGCGATCGAGGTCTCCTTGAGCAGGGTGATCGCCTCGTTGCCCAGCGCGGGCAGCACGTTCTTGAACGCCTGCGGAATGATGATATAGCGCATCGTCTGCACGTAGTTGAAGCCCAGGCTGCGCCCGGCCTCAAACTGGCCGTTGTCCACGCTCAGGATGCCGCCGCGGAAGATCTCCGCCACATAGGCGCCGGAATTGATGCCGAAGGTGATGGATGCCACAACGACGCCGTTGTTGTAGCTCTTGAAGATAATGAAGAACATGATCAGCAGCTGTACCACGCTGGGCGTTCCGCGGATCACGGTCAGGTATACACGGAAAATACCATATAAAAACTTGAGTAAATAAAAAGGTACGCCTTTGCGCCGCGCCATGCTCTCCTTGTTTTTTTCATAGGTCGAGCATACGGCGGCGACGATCACGCCGAGCACAACGCCGATGAGCACGGCCACCAGCGTGATCTTCAGCGTATTGCCGAGACCCTTCAGCAGCGACCACCATCTGTTCTCCTGGATCAGATTCTCATCGATCTCGAAGAAAAACTGCTGCAGCCAGCTGCGCTCTCCCTTCGTCGCCGGGAACGACTCGATAAAACGCCGCCAGGCGGAAACGGTTTCCGCGGAAACCAAAGTCACAGGGATACCCCCTTTTTATAATAGTGAAAGAACGGGCGGGAAAACCGCCCGTTCCGCGATTTCGTCAGATTACTCGCTCACGCTCTCGGCCTCAGCCGTCGCGGGGATGTACTTGTCGATGATGGTCTGCACGCTGCCGTCGGCGATCAGCTCTCTCAGAGCGCCGTTGATGGCGTCACACAGAGCGGTGTTCTCCAGCGCGACGCAGATCGCGTAGTCCTCCTCGGTGTAAGCCGTGTCAAGCACGACAAGGCCTTCGTTCGCGGCGACGTACGCCTTCGCGGGCTCGTTGTCGATGATGACGCAGTCGACCTTGCCGGAGATCAGCGCCTGAACGGCGTCGGGGCCGGTCTTGTAGCGTTCCACGTTCTCCTCGCCGAAGCCGTCTTTTTCAGGCGATGCGCTGGCGTAGAGATCGCCGGTGGTGCCCTGCTGCACGCCAACCTTCATGCTGCCGTCGGTCGCGATATCCGCAGCGGACTTGATCGCGCTGCCCTCGGGCACGATGATCGCCTGCACGCCGGTGGCGTAGCTGTCGGTGAAGTTGACGTTCTGCTTGCGCTCTTCGGTCACGGTCATGCCAGCCATGCCCATGTCGTATTTGCCGCCGGCGACGCCGGGAACGATGGAATCAAAGTCGACGTCCTGAATATCAAGCTCAAGGCCGAGCTTATCGGCGATCAGAGCGGCGATCTCGGCGTCGATGCCGACGACCTTATCGTTCTCCACATACTCATAGGGCGGGAACGCGGCGTTGGTCGCCATGATCAGCTTGCCCTCGGCGATGGTCGAGAAGTCTGCAGGGATGGACGCGGGCTCCGCGCTGCCGGACGCTTTCTCCGCGCCGGTGGCGGGTTCGGTCTCGCTCTTGCCGCCGCAGGCGGTGAAGGCCAGCGCGACGCCCAGAACCATGACGAGCGCCATGATGATGGAAAGTACCTTTTTCATGTTCATTACCTCTTTTTCGGTATTCGGTGTTTCTTTTTGATCGAAACGCATTTCGCATTGTATCACATAATTATACGCTTTTCAATGGAAATATGTCATAAAATCTGATACAATCGTGTAACCTTTTCGGCCATCCTGTCCAAATTCATGCATAAAATTGCATGTTTTCACTTGACGAAGCGCTTGTATCCCTCGCCGTATTTGAGACACCGCGAGACGCGGCTGAGCGTGGCGGAGCTGATCTCGGTCGACGCCATCACGTCGCTGTAGGTGCAGCCCTGCTTGAGCAGCGACGCCGCGCGGATGCGCTGCGCCATCTGCTCGACCTCCTTGACGGTACACAGATCCTCCAGCAGGATCCGGCAGTCCTCGCGGCTGCGAAGCGACAGCAGGACATCAAACAGGTCGTTGTTCATGCTGATCTGTTCTTGTTTTTCCATACTCATTACTCCACGGCGGCGACGTTCTCAAAGGATTTGCGCAGGAACGCCCGCAGCTTCGGGCTCTGCGGCGTATTGAACAGCATATCCGGCGTGCCCTGCTCCTCGATGACGCCGTCCGCCATGAAGATGATCTCGTCGGAGACCTCCCGGGCGAAGCCCATCTCATGCGTCACGACGATCATGGTGCTGTCGCCGTTCTTGAGCCCGCGGATCACGTTCAGCACCTCGCCGGTCAGCTCCGGGTCAAGGGCGCTGGTGGGTTCGTCGAAGCACAGGATATCCGGATCCATCGCCAGCGCTCTGGCGATCGCCACACGCTGCTTCTGACCGCCGGACAGGGTACACGGGTACTGATTCAGCTTATCGCCCAGTCCGACGCGGTCGATGATCGCCCGCGCCTCCTGCCGCGCCGTCTTCTCATCCTTCCCGTCCACCAGCATGGGCGCCAGCATGACGTTTCGCTCCACCGTGTACTGCGGGAACAGGTTGAAATCCTGAAAGACCAGACCGAAGTGCAGACGGTTCATCCGAACCTCCCGATCCGAAAGCGCCTTGTTGTGCCCGGCGTTAAAGATCTCCTGCCCCGCTACCCAGATACGCCCGGCGTCCGCCGTCTCCAGGAAGTTCAGGCACCGCAGCAGCGTCGTCTTGCCGCTGCCGGAGGAGCCGATGATGGACAGGACCTGCCCCTTCTCCAGTCGGAACGAGATCCCCTTGAGCACCTCGTGTTTGCCGAAGGACTTGCGAATGTTCTCGACCTCAAGCACTGCCATACAGAAGTCCTCCCTTATTCAAAATAGCTCAGCTTCTTTTCCAGAAGCCGGAACAGGATCGTCATGACGCCTACAAACACCAGATAGTAAACGCCGGTGAAGAACAG
>ONWP01000012.1 GCA_900321595.1 uncultured Eubacteriales bacterium | reverse complement strand
CGGAATTCGGGCTTCACAAGATCGAAATCCATCCCGGCAAGCCATTCGCGCACGACTACGTTGGGCGCCTGCGAATCCACGTTGAAAAGCTGCCCGGACTGCGCGTGCCGCACCGCGATGAGGTCGAACCGCGTCTTGCGCGCCGGGTCGTCCGATTCAGCCAGATACGCCGCCGCGCCGGGGACGAGCAGCTCGCCGAGCCGACCGGTGTTCTTGACGTGGACGGCTTCGACCGCGCCGTCGATCTCAACGTGCGCGACAAACCGGTTGCGCCGCGCGCGGAACCGCCCCTCCCGGACGCGTTCGTAGCGCATTTATCTGCCGGCTTCCCGCTTCAGACGGAAGTCCACCGACCGGCGCAGGTACTCGAGGTATTCCCCGTCCCGGCACATGGCAAGGCCCGGCGCGTCCGATAGCTTCGCGACGGGTCTGCCGTTGACGTACTGCAGCTTGATGACGATGTTCAGCGGCTCCTCATCGGTGTCGTTGGAGCAGAACGTCCCGATGCCGAAGGAGACTTTCGCTCTGTCGCGGAAATAGTCGTAGAGCGCCTGGGCCCGGTCGAAGTCGAGGCTGTCGCTGAACAGCAGCAGCTTCGTCCGCGGATCGACGCCGTATTTCTCGTAATGCGCGATGATCTTCTCGCCCCAGGCGTAGGGATCGCCGCTGTCGTGCCGCACGCCGGTGTAGTTGTTGACCATCGAGCGGTTGAAGTCGAGCAGGAACAGATCGGTCGTGACCGTGTCGGTCAGCGCGGTGCCGTTGTCGCCCTGATATTCCGCGTACCAGTCCTGCATGGCGTAATGGTTCGTGTAGGCCAGCGGGATCGAATCGATGCCCTGATACATCTGCACGAATTCATGCGCGTAGGTGCCGATGGGCGTGCAGTTGTACTTCATGGCGAAGTACACGTTGGAGGTGCCGATGCAGTTATTCGTCTCCTGCAGAAGTCTGCGGATGACCTCGTCCTCCCATTCGCGGGAAAGCCGTCTGCGGCAGCCGAACTCCGCGAATTTGAAGTTGTACTTCCCGCTTTGAAAGTCCGAGATCTTCGCGTCGAGCTTGCGCTTCGCCTGCGCCAGAAGCGCGTCGTAATCGTATTTCATACGGAAATAGACCTCGTTGACGATCTCCAGCAGGTAGATCTCAAACTGCATCGCGGAGAAGAGCGGACCGTCCACCACGATGGAAAGCTCTCCGGTCTCCGACAGCGAAACGGTCACGTAGTCCCGGATCGGCCGCCACAGCCGCAGGAATTCGACGTAGTCGTCCTTGATGAAGCGGATCGATCGCAGATAGTCCAGCTCCTCCTTACGGAAGGTCAGGCTGCACAGGTGGTCGACCTGCTCCTCGATCTCCCGCGCCATCTCCGGCGTGAAAACGACGTCCGCGTTGCGGCACTTGAAGTAATACTGGCCGCACAGGTCCGTGTGACGGTGAAAGATCACCTGATCCATGTTGAATTTATACAGGTCCGTATCGAGAAGCGACACGACGACAGGTTCGAGTTTCATATCATCCATTCCCTTCTGTTTTTCTTTAAATGCTGGCGGTCTGCGTATGCGCGTAGGAATCGAGCACCACGCGCCGCATTTCGTCAAATCTGTCCCAAAGCCGTTCATCGCAGTACGTTCTCCAGGTCTCCACATCGTTTTCGACAAACAGCTCCCGCATTCTGCTGGCTGAGATATCGATCGTCTTCGGGATATACAGCTCCGAGATCGACAGCCCCTTTACGCTGTCGAACCAGTCGATCCGACGCTCCTCCTTGCCGGATACGAGCAGATCCGGCGCCTCGCCGAAGCGCTCCGTCACGCAGTCGATCACGTAGTCGCCCCATCTGGAGTTGTTGCCGACCCCGATATCCGGCAGCGGGCAGATCCTGATCCGGTCGCCGTATATCGCGCGCAGGATGCTCTCGCGCGTTTCATAGGTGAACGGGTTTTTGTTTGTCCCGGACTCCTGCGACGATCCGATAAAAACGCCGACTTTTTCGCAAAGCTCGATCGCTTTGTCGATCACGACCTGATGTCCCTTATGGAACGTCTGAAACCGCCCGATCGTGATCCCGAGTTTGTATGCTTTTTCCATATCACTGCTCCGCGTATCTGATAATGTCGTAGTGGTCAAACGCGAGGTCCTCCCGCTTCAGCGCCCCGACGTCCACCCACGACGCGTAGATGGCGTCGCTGTTCGCGACCGGCCTGACGGAATGCTCGTCCAGGATGATCCGGTACGCCGCGCTGATCACCCATCCGCGGGGATCGCGCCCCTTCGTCGACGTGATTTTCACGAGATCGCGTTCGGTCACATCGACGGAGACGGAAGTCTCCTCCAGCAGCTCTCTTGACGCCGCGTATTCGAGCGACCGGTCGTCCGGCAGATAGAAGCCGCCGGGAAGCGCCAGCTTGTTGACGAACGGGTGTTCCGCCCGGTTGATCAGCAGGATCTTTGAGCGATCCTGATTGAACACGACCAGATCGACGGCGACGGAAGGCGCGTCAAAGCGCTTTCTGTCGTAATTCTCCAGGTAGATGTCCTCGCCCTTTTTGTCGTTCAGCCACTTGTCGGAAAGCCAGAACATCTCCCTGACGCTGCGTTCGCTGTAGAACAGCGGGATGATCCCGTAGAGATGCGCCGCGCCGTAATCCGTGAGCATGAACGTGTCGTCATCCGTGAACCGCATCAGGCTGTTCTTCTCCAGGAAATCGATCTGCTCGCTGTAGACCTCCCGAAAGCTCTCATGGAATCTCGCCTGATAGGCTTTCATGGAGATAAACCCGAAGTAAAACATGACGGAGATCGCCTTCGCCCGCACCTCTTCGACCGGCATATCGGCGATGTCGTTGATCGGCAGAATGCCGCCTTCGAGCGCGTCGAAATACTTCTGAAGCTTGTGGTCGGCGCACCCGAGGTTGTACGCGAGGTAGCTGCCGACGAACGACTGCGCGCCCAGACCGAAGCCGACGTACGAGGTCGCGTCGATCACGCGTTTCGTCAGATAAGAGGACGTCCCCATATCGCCGGGGATCCGGCTGAAGGTATTCTTCCCGTTGTTCGCGATGTATCCGGCCTCCATGAGCAGACGATAGGCGATATCATACTGGCGGTTCACCTTGTACAGCGTCACGCCCTGCGACTCCGCCTCGAGCTTCGTCCCCTTATACCGGTTCCGGTACAGCGTGATGAATTCCGGCGCGAGCGCGATCGTATATTTGATGGTGTTCGCGAAATCCTCGTCAGACTGGTTCAGGAAGCCGTACATCAGGTCGATATTCAGCCTGTCGAATCCGGCCTTGCGGACGTTCTCGACCGCCTGTTCGTAGATCGATTTGGATCCCTCGCGCCCCAGCGACGCGAGCAGCTTTTCGGAAACGGTCTGAAAGCCCATCGAGATCCGGTTGTAGCCCATGTCTCTGATCGCCCTGATCTTTTCGACGTCCTTCGCCGCGATCACAGGCGTCGTTTCCACGCTCATATAGATCCCGTCATTGAGATTGAACCGCTTGATCGCGTCCGTGATTCGCGTCAGGTTCTCCACGGAAAGATACGAAGGGGTGCCGCCGCCGAGATCGTAGCCCGCGATCGGCTTCTCCCGGATCATCTGCCGGTACAGCTCGATCTCCTTCAGCAGATAGTCGACGTACCGGTCGGCGTCGCCGGTCTCCGGCTGATCCAGGACGACGTATTCGCAGAACTTGCACCGCGACTGACAGAAGGGAACGTGGACGTACAGACACAGCTCTTCCTGCGCTTCAATGTTCCGTCTGACCACATTGAGAATATCTTCCGGCTCGTGGACCTCATACTGCGCCAGGGAATTCGGCCGCAGCGGGTAGGCCGTATTGCAGTAGTGGTGGAATTTGATCCCGCGGTCAAAGACTTCCCTGCAATCCACCTGATTCACCCCCGAACCTGGATTTCCGGATCGAACGCCGGCATCAGCTGCAGCTTGAACAGGTTGTTCCGATGCCTGCGGTCGATGTTCGCTTTCTTCTCCGGATCGTCGATCTCGCCCTCGCGGATGTAGCGGTCAAGCTCCGCGTATGTAAAGCCGAGATTGTCCTCGTCGGTCTTGCCGCAGAGACCGTCGATCGGCACCTTGTCGACCAGCGCGGCAGGAAGGCCGAGCAGTCTGCCGACCGCCTTGATCTCCTGCACGGTCAGGTTGGAGCAGGGGCTGAAATCCCCGACGCTGTCGCCGTAGCGGGTGGAATAGCCCACCCAGTCCTCCGACAGGTTGCAGGTGTTGGCGACGCGGCCGTTGTGGCTCTGACTCACGGCGTAGAGCGTCGCCATCCGGATGCGCGGCGGCAGGTTTTCCCGGCTCTGCTTCGACAGCGCAAAGGGAATGTTCCGCGTCACGCCCTCGACGGCGTCTTTGATGTTTACGATGTAGTGCCGGATGCCCAGGTGCGCGACCAGCAGCTTCGCCATATCGATATCCGCCTGCTCTCCGTTTGGCATCAGTACGCCGATCACCCGATCTCTGCCGAGCGCTTCCACGCACAGCGCGGCGACGATGGAGCTGTCCTTTCCCCCGGAGATCCCGATCACGGCGTTGCAGCCGGGACCGTTTTTCTCGAAGAAATCACGGATCCACCGCACGCACGCGTCCTTCGTCTTTTGCGCGTCAAATGTATACATCTCTCTCACCTCACAGGATTCGGATCTGACAGCTGGCCATGGTGTCGAGCGCGGCGGCGTGCTTTTCGGGCGTGACGCCCGCGCAGCTGTCCGCCGCGACGCAGACGTCGGCCTCCGGGAAATGCGCCTTCACGATCAGCGCGTTGCTGACCACGCAAATGTCCGTACACAGGCCCAGCAGCGTCACGCTGTCCGGCGCGCCGCCGAGCTTTTTCGCGATCAGACCGGGCAGCTCGACGGAGCCGAAGGTCAGCTTCTCCACCGTCGTCACGTCCTTCCCCGCAAGCGCCTGCGCAACGCTGTCGTTGAGCGCGTGGCCGGGCGTGCCCTTCACACAGTGCGGCACCGGCAGGAACGCGCCCTCGCGGGTGTCCATATAGTCGCCGAAATGGGTGTCCAGCGTGACGAAGACCGGTCCGTCAAATCTTTTGATGCGTTCGCAGGCCGCGTCCACGATCGCCTGCGCCTCCGCGGAGCCGAGCGCCCCGTCCACAAAGTCCTTCTGCATATCCACTACGATCAGACAATTTTTCATGATAGTCTCCTTTCGGTCGATTGTCCGCGTTGATTCTGTTTCATTTGATAGTCACGGCTTTCGTCGCCTGTAAAGCCGCGCCGGCCGGTGTCCCGCGCCCTGCGTATACGCGCCCGTTTCCGTCACGAGATCCGCGATCTTCCTGCGGAAGTTGGCGGGCAGGATCGTGATATCCGTGATCACCTCCTGCACCTTCTGCAGCTCCGTCAGGGTGAAGGTCTCGGGCAGGAAATCAAAGATCGCGTCGAACTTTTTCGCGTCGCTGCGCAGCGCCGTCAGCGCCGTCGCGATGATCTTCGCGTGGTCAAACGCCAGATCGCCGCTGTCGATCACCCGGAAGGCCGACTGCCCGAAGCGGCTGTCCTCCTCCGCGAGGATCGCGCTGAGCGTCACGGACTCGTACCGCAGCGTCAGGCGGTAAAGGCCGTCGTCGCCCGTCTCAAACCGCAGGTCGAACCACTGCGCGTCCGCCGCGTCGTCGCCGCTGCTCTGCCGGACCGCGTCGCCGCTGAGCACGGACGCGTAGGCGTTCGAGATGATCCAGCCCCTGGGGTCGCGGCCCGGTTCACTGAAGACGCCGACCGGCATCAGCGACGCCGGAGTCACGCCGGTCTCCTCCCGGATCTCGCGCAGCGCGCACTGCTCCACCGTCTCGCCGGGCTGCAGAAATCCGCCCGGCAGCGCCCAGCGTCCGAGGTACGGATGCTCGCCGCGCCTGATGAGCAGGATGCAGAGCTTGCTGTCGGAATCCTGCCGGTAGTTGTCGTTCGTCTCCGAGCGGATCGTAAACGCGACGACGTCCGTCGTGACCGAGGGGCGCTCAAAGGCGCCGATATCGTATCCGTCCAGGAATTCCTTCTCACTGATCAATGTCCATCGCCTCCCTCTGTGTTATTTTCAACGTGATATTAACACAAAGAACGTAACATGTCAAGTCTTTTTTCCGTTTTTTTGAAAATTTTACCACAAAAATCCGACAGCGGGGCATATCCGCTGCCGGATTGAACGTTTCGGGCCAGCTCCGCTTAATCGCTCTGCTGTGCGTTCGTTTCCCCTCTTGCTTTGCCGTAGACCACCGGTACAGTCTTGGGGAACAGCTTCCCGTCATACTCGCCGGTCCACTGGTCGCCGGTTTTGACCTGCGCCTTGAACGCATCCTCATCGAGCGCGGCATAGATCTCGTACAGGCCGATCAGCCCGCCGTCCTCCTTGCGCGCGGCGCCCCAGAACGCGTGGTGGCCGATCTCGGTCACGTTCGCGGGAATGTACATATAATCCATCTCGATCGCGGAATTGAAGCAGTCGGAGCCGATTGTCTTCAGCGAATCCGGCAAGGAATCCTTCACGTCCTTCGTCGGTACCGCGCCGGTCTGTTCGGCGGGCTTTTCCCCCGCATAGGAGAAGACCTTTTCCAGATGCCAGTTGCGGAAGAAGCACATGGTCTCCAGCGTTTCAAGCCCCTCCGGCAGATAGACGCGGAACAGCTCGGAATAATTGAACGCAAGCATCCCGACGGTCTTCACCGTATCCGGTAGGACGTAGGTATTGATCTCCCTCTCGTATTTCTCGGTATACTTATCATTGTACTTATCGAGGCCGTCCTTCTTCCAGTTTTCGGTCGGCCAGTACTGCTCCGCGTACCCGTATTTCTCGCGCAGGTATGCGTCGTGATCGATCGGGTAGCAAACGACCTGCGTCAAATCCTTCGTGTACAGAACACCGTCCAGATCGCAGTACCATTCGTTCTCGGGGTCGACGCGGATCTCGCGCAGCGCGTAGCAGCTGTAGAAGCTCTTGCCGTCGATCTGCTTCACCCTCGGGCCGATCGAGATCTTCTGAATCTGTTCGTCGCAGTTGAAGGCGTACTCATGAATGACGCTGATCGGCTTTTTTGTGTCGTCATCCGCGTAAGAGACGTTCAGCTCGAGGATGCCGCCGGGATTTGAGAATTTGACGAACTCGAACGTCCCGTCGCCAAGCTCCTCGTACTTATAAGTGTCATTGTGGACGACGCGCACGCTCATGAAGATCGAAAGCGAGATGGCGACGACCAGCACGATGACAACGATGATCTTTTTCGTCCGCGCGTTTTTATAGCTCTTGTTCACATGCGGCGCCTGCAGGCCCTCGACGCGGTACGTCCAGATTTCCTCCTCGGGGATCGCGTTTTTGTAATCTTCATATACGCTTTGATCGGCGAGGTTGTCCTTGCGCGGCTTTTTCTGCTTAGACATCGAGTTCACCTCCGGATTCAAAGACACTTTCCGGGACGGCGGCCGTCTCGTCGCCGACGGCTTCCTCGAGCGCCGCCTGCGCGTTGGTAACCTCTTCACGCCGCCGCAGGACGGCCATGACCTTGTTCTGCTTGTCGTCGTCGTAGTCCCAGACGAAATACGGGATCGTCATCAGGAAATAGCCGATGACGTCGATGATCAGCGGGATGACGATGATCTTGACGCGCGACGCGTCCACGAAGAGCACGTCCCAGTTGGAGTTAAAGCCGTATTTGAGCAGCAGCAGCGGGATGATCAGGCCGATGAAGCTCGTGATGGGGCCCGTGAACCAGCCGAACACGCCGGCGAAGCTCTCGAGACGTTCGCCCGACAGGTACATCTGATAGTCGTTGATGCGCACGTCCATGTCGTGATCGACCGAGACGGGCACGGTCTTGAACACCTCCATCAGGAACAGCATCACCACGCAGACCGTGCCGCACAGCACCAGCCGGTCGCTGAACAGCAGGAGCGTCGCCACGACGATGCTGTAGCCGACCGCGCGGGACAGCTGGAAGAAGATCATGATCTGCTTATAGGTGAACCGTTTCATGAAGAACGGTGTGAAGAAGTCCGGCGGCGTCCCCGCGAAGGAGACCAGCGCGACGATGAGCGAATACGTCAGACCGCTCAGGCGGAAGGTGTACAGATACAGAATCGTCGTGAAGCCGAGCATGCCGTTGCCCAGCGAATCAAGAAGCCCGACGACGTTTTTGATCCACCTGTACTTGTTGCCCATGACGCCGAACATGCCGTCCCAGAACCCGATCTTGACCTTGCGTTCGAGCGGCGGCTGCGGAATACGCTCCTTAATGCGTCCCGCGAAGATCATGGTGAGGCTCGAGAACGTGATGAACGTGACGGGGATGACCCAGCGGAAGATGTTGATATCCTCCCACTTGCCCGGCAGCGCGCCGATGATCGCGGGCAGGATGATCGCCAGGATCGACTGCGCCAGATGCGACATCTTGATCGGATAGGTGCGGACAAGAATGCGCTCCTTCGTGTCGGGCGAAATATTCTGCGTGCAGGTCTCGAGGTTGTTGCCGAAGCCGAACACGTTGTAGCAGGCAAACAGCAGGTTCGACGTCCACACGCGCGTTACCACGTCGCTGATGTTGTAAAGCGGCAGCCATCCGATGAGCACGACCATCACACATTTGGGCAGGAAATCGCAATACAGGCCGTACTTGTACCGGCCGAACTTGGGCAGCAGCTTTTTGCGCCAGAAGATGTTGCGCGCGCCGACCCATCCGTTATACAGGATATGCGTACCCAGGATCTTGAACGCCGACGCGCAGGAGATGCCTTCCAGCGAATTCATATAGGTGACGAACGCGCCCTGCTGATTGAAGATCAGGCTCACCGGCGCGAAGATGAGCGTCAGCCCGATCGCGATCAGCGAGAAATACAGCAGGTAGAGCCTTCGTTCTGTCTTCTTCCCAAGAAAGCCGAGGTTATCGCAGACGTACCACCAGATCAGCGTCCAGATATACCCCAGCGGCATATTGATGATATTGATGATCGAGAACGTCAGATACGGAAGCTTATAGTGGTACATAAATAGGTAGCACCACGCGCCGAAGCCGATGTATTCCAGCGTCTTCGACCCGGCGTAGTTCGAGCCCACACCGATGAAGATGTCCAGATACTCCTTGTACGGAACGTAGCGTCCCTCCGGCGGCGTTTTCCAGTGGGTTCTGACTTCCTTTGCGAATCCGCCGATCTTCATTTTCAGTCCGTTCGCCATGCGAAAGCGATCCCTCCTTCAAGTTCATTTTTAGATAATTGTACTACATTAAAGAAGGGAATGCAATCATTTTTTGTGATTATTACTTATTTCGTACGATCAAGCCGGATCGCTGTCATAGTTCCGTTCCGTTTTCATTTTTCACACAATCCAGAAACGGCCGGAACGCGCTGGGCAGCGCGTAATCGCGCGTCAATTCCTCCGGCGTGACCCAGGTGAACGCGTCCGGCGCTTCGCCGCAGTCGATCAGGTGCGCCGTCATATGCCATTCGACGTGCGTAAACACATGGGTGTAATCCGTCTGCAGGATCGGGGCGACCGGCTTCGCGCCGAGCCTTTCAGCCTGCGCGAGCGCCGTGCGCGGGTCGCGCCGCGCCTGCTCGTCCGCGTCGATCCACGGAAACTCCCACAGACCGGCCAGCAGACCTTTTTCCGGACGCTTCCGAACGGCAAACCGTTCCCCGCGGCGCAGCAGCAGAACGCACTTGTCAAGACGCTTCCGCGGTTTCTTCGCGTCGCGGACCGGGTACTTGTCCCAGGTCCCGGTCTGACACGCCGCGCACCTGTCGCGAACCGGACACGCTTCGCACCGGGGCGCGCCGTTGGGGACGCAGACGCAGGCGCCCAGCTCCATGAGACTCTGCGTCATCACACCGCACAGACCGGGCCGGTACGCAGGCAGAAGCGCCTCCCGGACGGCCGTCCTGACGCCGGGACTGTCCACGCTCCCGGCGATCGTCTCCAGCCGCGACACGACGCGCAGCACGTTCCCGTCCACCGCGGGCGTCGGCTCGTCAAAGCAGATCGAAGCGATCGCCCCGGCCGTGTAGGGTCCGACGCCGGGCAGCGCGAGGATCTCCGGATAGGTATCGGGAAAGCTGCCGCCCCGGTCGTTCACGACGACCCGCGCGGCCTTCTGCAGATTCCGGGCGCGGCTGTAGTAGCCCAGCCCCTCCCAGAGCTTGAGCACCTGCGATTCCGGCGCGGCGGCGAGCGATTTCAGATCCGGCAGCGCGTCCAGAAAACGTTTATAGTATCCGATCACCGCCTCGACGCGCGTCTGCTGCAGCATAATCTCTGACAGCCAGACCCGGTACGGCTCAGCGTTTTCCCTCCAGGGCAGCGCGCGCGCGTTCGCCCGGAACCACGCCGGCATGACCTCAGACAGATACGACAGATCGCGCATCGCGAACGCCCCCTTTCTCTCTGACATATTATACACGCTTCGCGCCCCGTTTTCAACAGCGCGCGGCCGCCGGTTTTTCAGAAATCGGTCCCGCGTTTATTGACATTTCGTTTCGCCGTGCCTATAATAGGAATGATTTATTCTCTGGAGGTGCGCCATGAGTGAAAAGGCTCCCGCGTTCAACGCGAAGGCAAGAGACAGGGCCGTCGTGCGCGTCAGCGTCGTCGGGATCGGCGCGAACGCGCTGCTCGCGGGGTCCAAGGCCGTGATCGGGACGCTGAGCGGCTCCATCGCCATCGTGCTCGACGCCGTCAACAATCTGTCGGACGCCGCGTCCAGCGTCATCACCATCATCGGCACGAAGCTGGCGCGCAAGCACCCGGATCGACAGCATCCCTTCGGCCACGGCCGCGCGGAATACCTGAGCGCCATGGTCATCGCGCTGCTGGTCCTCTACGCGGGCGTCACGTCCCTCGTAGAATCGATCAAGAAGATCATCACTCCCGCCGACCCGGATTATTCGACGGTATCCCTCGTCATCGTGGGGCTCGCCGTCGCCGTCAAGATCGCGCTGGGGCTGTATGTGAAAAAGGCCGGGACGCGTCTTCGTTCGGAGTCGCTGGTCAATTCCGGCAAGGACGCGCTGCTCGACTCGGTCATCTCCGCCGCGACGCTCGTCTCTGCCGCGATCTACATCTTTACAAATGTATCGACCGAGGCGTATCTGGCCGCCGTCATATCCCTGATCATCATCAAATCCGGCATAGACATGCTGCGCGAAACGCTTTCGCACATCCTGGGCGAAAGCGCGGACGCCGACCTGGCGAAGGACATCCTGCGCACGATCGAATCCTTCGACGAGATCATCGGCGCCTATGACCTGATCCTCAACGACTACGGACCGGACCGGTATCTTGGCTCGGTACACGCCGAGGTGGACGCGGCGCTGACCGCGGCGCAGCTCGACGCGCTGACCCGGCGCATCACCGCCGCTGTCTACGAAAAACACGGCGTGATCATGACCGCGGTCGGCTTCTACGCGAACGACGAAAGCGACGAAAAGACCGCCGCGCTGCGCGGGAGCGTATGCGAGGCTGTGCTCGCTGTGGAATACGTCAATCAGGTGCACGGCTTCTTCATCGATCACGAAGCGGACAGCATCCGGTTCGACGCGGTCATCAGTCTCGACGCGCCGGATCGGGACGGCACGCTCGCGAAGGTTTATCAGGCCGCGTCCGCGGTCTGTCCGGAATACACGCTGATCATCACCCCCGACACGGATTTCAGCAACAGCACGGAAGGAGACGAAGCGTCTTGAACGAGTATTTAGCCATCGACATCGGCGCGTCCAGCGGCCGGCACATCCTGGGCCGGTTCGACGGCTCGCGCATCACTCTGGAGGAGATCCACCGCTTTGACAACGGCATGACCGAGGAAAACGGCCGGCTGGTCTGGGATCTGGCGCACCTGACCGAAGAGGTCATCCGCGGGATCGAAAAGTGCGGCGAGCTGGGCGTGAAGCCCGTAAGCGTCGCCATCGACACCTGGGGCGTCGACTATCTGCTGCTCGACTGCGAGGGCAAGCCGCTGCTGCCGGCGGTGGCGTACCGGGACGGCAGAACCGTCCCCGCGGTCGCGGCTGTCGCGGAGGTCATACCGGACGCGTCCTTGTACGCGCGCACCGGCATCCAGAAGCAGTCGTTCAACACGATCTATCAGCTCGTCGCGGAAAAAGGCGGCGACAAGCTGTCCAAGGCGACGCGCATGCTGCTGATGCCGGACTATCTGGGCTACGTCCTGACCGGCGTGATGGAGGACGAGTACACCATCGCCTCAACGACCGGCCTGCTGCGCGCCGAGACCGGCGTCTGGGACGACGCGCTGTTCGAAAAGCTGGGGCTCCCCCGCCGGCTGGTCGGCACGCTGCACATGCCCGGCACGCCGCTGGGACCTCTGAAGCCGGAGATCGCCGCGCGCGTGGGCTTTGACGCGATGGTCGTCCACGCCGCGGAGCACGACACCGGGTCCGCGGTCGCGGCCTGTCCGATCGACGCCGACAGCGTCTATCTCTCCAGCGGCACCTGGAGCCTCATCGGCTGTGAAAACCCCGCTCCGGTGCTAACCGACGAGGCGCGCGAAGCCAACTTCACAAACGAGGGCGGCGTCGAGAAGCGCTACCGCTTCCTCAAGAATCTCATGGGCATGTGGCTCTTCCAGTCCATTCGCCGCGAGCTCGACAAAAAGTATACCTACGACGAGATGATGGAGATGGCCATGGCCAGCTCCTATGAAAAGACCTTCAGCGTGCTGGACGACTCGCTCAACACGCCAAAAAGCATGATCGGCGCGATCCGCGCGCTGCTTGGCGAGGACGCGCCCCTCGGCGACGTGATCAAGAGCGCGTATCTGTCGCTGGCGCACGCCTATGACGACGCGATCCGCGAGATCGAGTCGATGAGCGGCAAGCCGATCCGCAGCATCATGATCGTCGGCGGCGGCAGCAAGGACCGCTATCTGAACAGGCTCACCGCCGAGATCACCGGGAAGCGCGTGCTCACCGGCCTGACGGAGGCCACCGCGCTGGGCAATCTGATCAGTCAGATCATGTGCGACCGGGGGCTCGACCTGACGGAAGCCCGTAAAATCGTTAAAAATTCATTCCCCATAAAGGAGTTTGTGTGATGAGCAGATACAACGAAGCAAAAGAGATCTACGCGGCGCTGGGCGTGGACACGGATCGGGCGCTCGCCGCGCTTGACGACGTCTGCGTCAGCATCCACTGCTGGCAGGGCGACGACGTGATCGGATTCGATAACCGCGAAAGCCTCTCCGGCGGCATCCAGACCACGGGCAACTACCCCGGCAAGGCCACGACCCCCGAGGAGCTCATGGCGGACATCGACAAGGCCTTTTCCCTGATCCCCGGGAAAAAGAAGCTGAATCTGCACGCGAGCTACGCGATCATTGACGGCGACCCCGTCGGCCGGGACAGGATCGAGCCGAAGCATTTCGCGAAATGGGTCGCCTTCGCGAAGGAGCGCGGCATGGGACTTGACTTCAACCCCACATTTTTCTCCCATCCGATGGTAAAGGACAATCTGACGCTGTCCTCGCCGGACGAGACCGTCCGGAAGTACTGGGTCGAGCACGGCAAAGCCTGCATCCGCATCAGCCAGTATTTCGCCGAGGAGACCGGCGAGCCCTGCGTGATGAACATCTGGATCCCCGACGGCTATAAGGACATTCCGGCGGATCGCCTCGGCCCCAGAGCCAGATTCAAGCAGTCCCTCGACGAGATCCTCGCCGAGCCCTATGACAAGACGAAGGTCTACGTGACGCTGGAGTCGAAGGTCTTCGGCATCGGTCTTGAGAGCTACACCGTGGGTTCCGCGGAATTCTGCCTCTCCTATTCGGCGAAAAACAACATCACGCCGCTCATGGACAACGGCCACTACCACCCCACCGAGATGGTCAGCGACAAGATCAGCTCCCTGCTGCTCTTCAACGACCGCATCGCGCTGCACGTCACGCGCCCGGTGCGCTGGGACTCCGACCATGTGGTGCTCTTTGACGACGAGACCCGCGAGATCGCGAAGGAGATCGTCCGCAACGACGCGCTCGGCCGCGTTTTCATCGCGACGGACTATTTCGACGCGTCCATCAACCGCCTGAGCGCGTGGGTCACCGGCGTGCGCAACGTCAAAAAGGCGATCCTGTTCGCCCTGCTGCAGCCCGCCTGTCTGAAGCAGCTCCAGGACGAGAACGACATGACCGCGCTCATGGTCGCGCAGGAAGAGCTCAAGACCGCGCCCTTCGGCGACGTCTGGAACGAGTACCTCGACCGCGCCGGCGTTCCCACCGACTACCTGACGCCCATCCGCGCGTATGAGCGCGAAGTACTTTCAAAACGATAATATTGCAACAGGAGATGACCGCGATATGAAAGATATTCTGACTGCGCCATTTGTCACAGAGATGACGCGCATGATGTCCAACATGTACCGACTGGGCTACGACGAACGCAACGGCGGAAACATCAGCGTGCTGCTGGACGCGGACGACGTCGCCAAATACCTGAATCTTGACGATGTACAGGATACAATCCACACCGGCTTCGAAGCGCCGGAGCTGGTTGGCAGGATCTTCATCGTCACCGGCTCCGGAAAATACTTCAAGAACGCGGAAACCGACCCCGAAAACAACCTTGGGATCATCCGTATCGCCGGTGACGGTACGACCGCGGAGCTTCTGTGGGGCCTGGCGGACGGCGGCAGACCCACCTCAGAGCTGCCGGCGCATCTGATGAGTCATATCGTCCGTATGAAGGCTGATCCGCAGAACCGCGTCATTATGCACTGCCATCCCGACCGGACGCTGGCGCTGACGCACGTGCTGCCGCTGGATGAAAAGACGATCACCCGCACGCTCTGGGGCATGATGACCGAGAGCATCGTGGTCTTCCCCGACGGCGTGGGCGTACTGCCCTGGATGGTCTGCGGCACGAACGAGATCGGCCGCGCCACCGCCGAAAAGATGAAGCAGTACCGCATCGTCCTGTGGGCGATCCACGGCATCTACGGCTCGGGCAGAGATCTGGACGAGGCCTTCGGTCTGATCGAGACCGTCGAGAAGGCCGCGATCCAGTATTTCCTGACCGCCGGTCTGCCCCGCGTGAACTTCATCACCGACGAGAACCTCGTCGATCTGGCGAAGGCGTTCAAGCTCGACTACAGAAAGGATTTCCTGGATCTGTAAAAACGACGACGGAGGCTGCCTCAGACGAGGCGGCCTCTCTGTTCAGACCGTCAGGCCGCAGATCCCGAAAGGTTCCCGATCCGTCCCGGTCGCCGGGAGGCAGAACTCATTACAAAACTGTATCCTCTCCTTTCATACTATTTTAAGCATCGTATTATACAAATGGATCGGCGGCAAAGTGTTGCGCGATCCGTTTTTTATGGTATAATGAGATCGGAATACAGCTTCCGCAAGAAAGGAATGAGTGTCTATGGTCAAAAAACGCATTCGCTATATCCTGATCGGACTTGCACTGGTCGCGCTGGGCGTGCTCATCGCGCTCAACGTGCTGGGCGTTACGAACATCAACTTTTTCTTTGAGGGCTGGTGGACGCTGCTGATCATCATCCCCTGCTTCATCGGTCTGTTCACCGACATGGACAAGACCGTCAGCGTCGTGGGCATCGTCGTCGGGTCGCTCATCCTGCTGGTCAAGCAGGACGTCGTGGACGGCTCCATCATCTGGCGGCTGATCTTCCCCGTGGTGCTGGTCATCATCGGTCTGTCCTTCCTGATCCAGGGCATCTTTGACAAAAACGCGAAGGAGATCCGGCGCAGGCTCGACCAGCGCGGATCGGCGGACAAGGTCAACCACCACGCCGCCGCCTTCAACACACTGAAGGTGGATTACGCGGGCATGTCCTTCTCCAACTGCGAGGCGAACGCCTCCTTCGGCAGCGTCACCGTGGATCTGCGCGCCGCGCGGATCGAGCCCGATCCGGTGGTCACCGCCTCCGGCGTCTTCGGCAAGGTCACGATCCTGGTGCCGGCGGGCGTCGGGGTCAAGGTCAGCTCCACCTCGCTCTTCGGCGCGGTGAGCGATCACCGTCTCAATAAGGCGCAGGCCCCGAACGCGCCCACGATCTTTGTGAAGGGCACCGGCGTCTTCGGCGGAGTTGAGATCCGATGAATACGACGCAGAGATTCGCCAAGGTCCTGGCCAGCGCGCTGGCGTTCGCCATCATCTGCGGACTGATCGGCGGCGCGGCGGAGCTGATCTCCTTTTTCGGCGGCTTCGGCAGCATGCGCGGGATATCGACTGACGAGAAAACCTACGACGCGTCCGTCACCGTGCTGGACATCGACCTCAAGAGCGCGAACATCCGCATCGCGTCCGGCGTTTCGGCCGGCGACGCGATCACGGTCAACACGACCGACCCGCATATTTCCGTCCGCCAGCGCGGCAACACGCTGTTCATCGTGCGCAGCAGATCCTTCTGGCGGGACAAAACGATCCCGGCCGTCACCGTCGTCGTGCCGCGCGATCACGCGCTGAGCGCGATCACGATCGCCGCCAGATCCGGTTCGACGCAGATCACCGGCGTCACATCCGACAGGCTGAGCATCGACACAAACGCCGGCAGTGTGACGCTCGACGGCGTAACGATCCTGAAAAAAACGGAGATCAAAACCAAAACCGGCAGCATCAGCGCCTCGGAAGGCCTGCTGACGGACGCGGCGCTCAAAACGAGCTACGGCGGCGCGACGCTGGCCTGCGCCTTCGCCGGCGACAGCGACATCCGTCTGGGCACGGGCGATTCCGCG
>ONWP01000382.1 GCA_900321595.1 uncultured Eubacteriales bacterium | reverse complement strand
TGAAGTTTTCGTCGAAGCGGAAGCCGAACATGCGGCCGAGGCCGATCGCCATGTCGGAGTACCCGGAGAAGTCAAACAGGATCTGCAACGAGTAAGCGATCGCGGCGAGCCAGTAATAAGGTACTGTGTGGCCGGCGCCGGCGTAGTCCAGGATGCCGAACGGCCCGGCCGCGACGACGGCGAGGTTGTTCGCGATGATCACTTTCTTGGAGAAGCCGACCATAAAGCGTCGCGCGCCCTCCGCAAAGGATTCCGGCGTGATCACACGGTGTCCCTCGATCTGGTCCGCGATCGTGCGGTAGCGGACGATCGGGCCGGCGATCAGCTGCGGGAAAAACGAGATGTACAGCGCGAGGTAGAGCGGATTCTTCTGCGGCGGCGTCTCTCCGCGATAGACGTCAATGATGTAGCTCATCGCCTGGAACGTAAAGAACGAGATGCCGATCGGCAGCGTGATCTGCGGCACGGCGAGACCGAGACCCGTCACCGCGTTCAGAGTGTCGACGGCGAAGCCGGAATACTTGAAAAACCCGAGCACGCCGAGATTTGCGATCACCGCCAACGCAAGGAAAGCTTTTTTCGCCGCGTTTGTCCTGCTCCCGCCGATGAGCAGCGCGAGCGCGTAATTGACCGCCGCGCTGGCGATCATCAGCAGCACGTAAACGGGCTCGCCGTAAGCGTAAAAGACAAGACTTGCGGCGATCAACAGGATATTCTTCGCCTTCAGATTCGGTATGACGGTATATAGCAGAAAGACGACCGGCAGAAAGACGCAGAGAAACGTCAGCGAACTGAATACCATAACAAATCCCTTATCGATCGGCGCGCCTGACGCGCGTTTTTATTGTCAGATCTTCACGTGCATCCACGGCAGACCGGGCGAAATCGCCTGTCTGTAGCTCACGTCGGTGGGGGTGTAGTAGCTGAGCGCGTAATAGGTGTAGCTGTTCTGGATCTTGCTCCACTCCGGATCGTAGATCAGTCCGTCGACCTCCGCCCAGCCGTGGCCGCCGCTGTTGCAGGCGTAAACGTTCTCATAGCCGATCGCCTTCGCAAGATAGGCGAACGCAGCGGCGTAGCTGCAGCAGTTGCCGGAGCCGTTGACGAACATATCGTTCGCGTATATGACCGGCCAGTCGATCCCGGTGTAATGCGGTG
The DNA here is from genome assembly GCA_900321595.1 of uncultured Eubacteriales bacterium. GTDB lineage: Bacteria > Bacillota > Clostridia > Oscillospirales > Acutalibacteraceae > UBA1081. Next base: position 3,375 of record ONWP01000382.1, on the reverse strand, counting down.
TGCGGGGGCGGCATTCGTCGTAGGCGGTTTTGCAGTAATCGAAACAGGCGCGCAGTTTTTCGGCTTTCGTCATGTTCGGCTTCGTCGCCTTTGCGACCTCGCCGAACGCGCGGAACAGCGTTCTGTCCGAAGCGGTGGCGACCTTCAACGCCTTCCCGTTCATGACGAGCCAGTCCGCGCCGTCGGCGGTCACCGCGCCGCGGAATGCGGGATCGTAAACACCGTTCACCGTGTAGCGCGCCGCGTCCTGTCCGTCAAGATTGCCGTTGATGATCTGCTTTCCGGAGGGCACGGAGCCGTCTTTCCGGAAGAATACCCACTTATCCCCGACCTTCGTCCAGCCGGTTTCGACCGCTCCGCAGACGGCGCAGCGTTTCGCCGACGATTGCGTCGCGGCCTGCCATTGATGCCCTGTCGCCTGCAGCGTTACGGCTTCTTTATAGCCGCAGACGGTGCACACGCGTTCGGTTTTGCCTTGCTCGGTGCAGGTCGGCGCGATATTGACTTCCGTTCGATAGGCGTGGCCGTTTGCCGGGACCGTCAGCTCCGTTTCCAGCGCGCAGTAATCGCATTTGCAGCGCGTCAAACCGCGCCCGGTGCAGGTCGGCGCAGTGACGATCTCATACGAAAAAGAATGACGGATCGCTTTTTCCAGCTTCGCGGAGGTCCGCAGCGCCTGCCGCGCGTCTTTGGCCGTGATTTTTCCGTTTGCGTCCAGATCCGCGTAGATGACGTTCCCGGGTGCGAGCGATTCCAGCATCGCGCTCACGCGCAGGATCGACCTCGCGTCGCCGGAATAGATTTTCCCGTCTCCGTTCACGTCGCCCATCAGGCGGCTTTCGCTGCGCTGCGCCTCAGGCGGAAGCGTTTCGACCGTCACAATCCGGCCGCAGACGGCGCACACGCCGGTGACGCGGCCCTCTTCCGTCTGCGTGGGATGAATGACCGTCGTCTCCTCCACGCGGTGACCGTTCGCAACGCACACGGCGTCGGTCGTTTCGACTTCCTCCAACGCGAACGCCCGCGGACCGGCCGCAGAACCGAAGACCGCGAAGCACGCCGCGATCCACACAAGAAGCATCGCTGCCGCAAACCATTTGCGCGTGAGACCATTTTTCTCCATAAGGCTGATTACCTTCTTTAACCCGTTTATTCGCGTATTTCACGCATCCTGCAGATAAAACAATTATATATTCTGCGTCAAAAAAAGTCAACGGTAAGATCACGCTTCTTCCGTTTCGGGGCCTCAAAACGCAACAACCAACGCATCCGATCCAAAAGCCTCGCAGATTAATATTTCAGATTATAAAACGGCCTCGACATTTATTGTCCGAGTGGCGAGACTTGCCCGCCGCGCTTCTGCGCGCGTCGGCACGCACACGTCGGCGAAAACAGTCCCCCGGACTGTTTTCTTCCGCAAGCTTCGCTTGCTCCCTCCTTTTCAAGTCTCGCCCGATCTGCGAACGTCCGAGTGGCGAGACTGCGTCGTCGCCTGCTGCGCTTATCGCTTTTGCGGCTTTGCCGCAAAAGACTGCATCGCTTCGTGGCTCCGACTTTTCCTACGAAATCTTTGCTGCGCAAATCTTTCGCGGGGGTCCCTCTACCTTGTGTTTATCTTCATCCTCCGCGAGAACAAGAATCATGGGGCTGCAAAAAACTGCCCCCTACTTTCATCTCTCATCTTGTCGCATCAGTGCGACATGAAGAGCCAGAGTCCTGCATTGTCATTGACAACGAAATCCGTCAATGGTATATTTTCATTATAAGCATTGAACGAGGCGATAAGATTGATCGCGCACAAACGTGAAGACGGGCAGATCCAGACGATCCCCGAGCATCTTGAGGGAACGGCTGTCCTTGCGGAAGAGTTCGCTTCCAAATTCGGAGCGGGAGAGCTCGGTCATCTGGCAGGAATGGCGCACGACATCGGGAAATACTCCGAGGACTTCCAGAAAAGGATCCTCGAGAACGGCCCGAAAGTCGACCATTCATCCGCCGGCGCGTATGAGTGCGCTATACGCGGGTTGAATCCGGCAGCATTTTCTGTCGCGGGTCATCACACCGGCCTTCCCGATCTCGGCGGGAAGGACGACGTCGAAGAAGGGACGCTCCGGGGCAAGCTGAATCGTGCAAAGAAAAAGATGATCCCCGATTGCAGCGCCTGGAAAGAAGAGATCGACCTATCTTCGCCGAGCCTGCCCGTGTTTGACGGAAGGAACACAAATCTTGAGGCCGGATTCTTTACCAGAATGCTGTTTTCATGTCTGGTCGACGCTGACTTCCTTGACACCGAGCGTTTTATGCAGCCGGACGTTTCTCGCGGCGGCGGTTTCGCAGATATAAAAGAACTGAATGAACGACTCGACCGGTATATTCAGCCGTGGTTCCCGCCGAAAGGCGCGCTGAATGAGAAGCGCTGCGAGATCCTCCGCGCCTGCATTGCGAAGGGCGCAGACACGCAGGGGCTGTTTACGCTGACCGTACCGACCGGCGGAGGAAAGACGATCGCGTCGCTGGCGTTCGCATTGCGGCACGCGTTGGAGCATAAACTGGATCGGGTGATTTACGTCGTGCCGTACACGTCGATCATCGAACAAACGGCTGACGTATTCAGAACAGTTCTCGGACCCGAAAACGTTCTTGAACACCACAGCGCTGCCGAGTATGACACAGCCGACGATTCCGACGAAAGCGCTGCCGGCATCAAACTGGCTGCCGAGAACTGGAACGCGCCGGTGATCGTAACGACAGCAGTACAGTTCTTTGAGTCGCTCTACGCGTCCAAAACCTCCGCCTGCAGGAAGCTTCACAACATCGTTTCAAGTGTCGTCGTGTTCGACGAGGCGCAGATGCTGCCCGTTCCGTTCCTTCGTCCCTGTGTTTTCGCGATCGCCGAACTGGTACGAAGATATCTCGTCAGCGCCGTGCTTTGTACTGCGACGCAGCCTTCTTTGAACGATCAATTCAGGTCGTTTCTGCCGCAGGAGCCGCTGTCCACGATCTCCGCCGCGTGCGCCGGCACAAACGGCAGCAGCATGATTGCAATCAATAATAGAGCAATGCATCTTTTAATCTGTCTCACAGAACAACCCCCAAACCGAATAATTCAATACCCGAATAATCACATGTGAATTATAGCGAAAATCATTCAGCTTTGCAACACCCAACGTTTCATAAAATGGTACTCATAATAAATAGTGGTTTAATCCACATTTCGAGAGTTCAAAAAAGCAAGCGGCGGAATCTCTCCTACCGCTTGCTCTTTTGTTGTAATCAGATTTCTTTCTCCAGCTTCGCGGAGTAGCGTAAGATCTTTCGCGCTTCACCCGCGAGCAGCTTCCCGTCGCCATTGAGGTCGCAGTTGACGAACGCCTG
>ONWP01000262.1 GCA_900321595.1 uncultured Eubacteriales bacterium | reverse complement strand
TCAACCTGATGACCGCCTGGCGGCATGAGATCATGGAGCTGATGGGCGGCATGGGGATCAATTCCATTGAGGCGCTGCGCGGGAACCGGCTCATGCTGCGCGGCGTCGGCCTGAACGAAAAAGAGCTTGCGATCCTGGGCATCGCCCACGCGGGGGAATGAAATGATGAAACGAGTTTACGTCAACGAGGACTGGTGCCTCGGCTGTCATCTTTGCGAGTACAACTGCGCGTTCGCGAACTCCGGCTCCGACGATATGGCGCTGGCGCTCAAGGGAAAGCCGATCTTTCCGCGCATTCACATCGAGGGGGACGATCGGATCTCCTACGCGGTCTCATGCCGGCACTGCGCGGATCCGATCTGCGTCAAAAGCTGTATCGCGGGCGCGCTGTCGAAGGCGGACGGCGTCGTCTGTATCGATTCGGATCAATGCGTCGGCTGCTATACCTGCATCCTGGTTTGCCCGTACGGCGCGCTGGCGCCGGGGGAGTCCGGCGTCATGCAGAAATGCGAGCTGTGTCTGCAAAACGCGTGCGGGGAACCGGCCTGTGTAAAAGGCTGTCCGAACAAAGCGATCGTTTACGAGGAACGGGGGGAAGCCTGATGAACCGGTACGTTATCGTGGGCAACGGCGTTGCGGCCGCCGGATGCATCGAGGGGATCCGCAGCGCGGACCCGGACGGCGGGATCACGGTCATATCCGGGGAGGATCGCGCGGTGTACTGCAGACCGCTGATCTCCTATTATCTTGAGGGAAAGACCGAGCCCGGCCGTATGGGCTATCGCAGCGCTTCCTTCTACGACGATATGCGCGCGGAGGTCCTGTACGGACGAAAAGCGGTTCGCTTGCGTCCCGAAACGCGGGAGATCGAGCTGGACGACGGACAAAGCGTCCCGTATACGCGCCTGTGCGTCGCGGCGGGATCTTCGCCGTTCGTACCGCCGTTTGAGGGGCTGGATTCGGTAGAAAACAGGTTTTCTTTCATGACGATGGACGACGCGCTTGCGCTCGAGCGGGCGCTCAGCCCCCAGAGCCGGGTCCTGATCGTCGGTGCGGGTCTCATCGGCCTGAAATGCGCGGAAGGGATCGCGCATCGCGTGGCGGACGTGACGGTCTGCGATCTCGCGGACCGCGTGCTGTCGAGCATCCTTGACGCGGAATGCGCCGCCATGATGCAGAAGCATCTGGAACGGCACGGCATTCGTTTCTGTTTGGGCGACAGCGCGGCGCGGTTTAACGGCGGCGTCGCCTATATGAAAAGCGGCGCGGTCATATCCTTCGACGTGCTTGTGCTGGCGGTCGGCGTCCGCGCGAATACCGCGCTGATCCGGGACGCCGGCGGAGAAGTCGGCCGCGGGATCGTCGTGGACGACCGGATGCTCACATCCGTGCCCGGCGTCTTCGCGGCGGGCGACTGCGCCGAGGGAACGGACATTTCCATCGGACAGAAAAGAGTCCTCGCGATCCTGCCGAACGCGTACATGCAGGGATATACGGCCGGCGTCAATATGGCCGGCGGCAGCGCGGTGTTCGATCAGGCGATCCCCATGAATTCGATCGGGTTCTTCGGGCTGCACGCGATGACGGCGGGCGCCTATGACGGTGAAATGTATGAGGAAAAAACAGAGCGCTCTCTGAAACGGCTGTTTACAGACGGGGATCTGCTGAAGGGCTTCATTCTGATCGGCTGCGACGAACGCGCGGGGATCTACACGTCGATGATCCGCAACCGTACGCCGCTGTCGTCAGTGAATTTCGATCTATTAAAGAAGCGCGCGACGACCGCCGCGTTCTCCGCGGCAGTGCGAAAACAGGATTTTGGAGGTGCGGTGTAGTATGGTGACGATTTGCGCGGCGGGATTGGAACACAGAGCGCTCAATGAGGCCATTCGCAGCGTCCGGGAGCCGTGCGTACTTGAGGGGTGCCGCGGGCAGCGATTCATCGCCGCCGGAACGTCCGACAAGGATATCACGATCCGGGGGGTTCCCGGCAACGCGCTCGGCGCGTATCTTAACGGCGGACGGATCACGGTCGAGGGAAACGCGCAGGACGCCGTCGGCGACACGATGAACGCCGGGACGATCGTCGTGCGCGGCAATATCGGGGACGCGGCCGGATACGCGATGCGCGGCGGCAGCATCTACGTGCGCGGCGACGCCGGCTACCGCGCCGGGATCCATATGAAGGCGTATGAGTCGCACGTGCCGGCGATGGTCGTCGGCGGCTGCGCCGGGAGCTTCCTTGGCGAGTATCAGGCGGGCGGCGTCATTATCGTGCTGAATCTGGAGCAAAAGGAGCGGATCGTCGGCAATTTCCCGTGTACGGGCATGCACGGCGGCAGGATGTTCCTGCGCGCGGACTGCCGGGATATCGCGTTTCCCGCGCAGGTCACGGCGCGTCCGGCGTCGGCGGAGGAGCTGGCGTCGATCCGCGGATATCTCGATACGTTTTCAAGTCTGTTCGGCTGTGATCCGGCCGCGGTCTCGGCCG
>ONWP01000380.1 GCA_900321595.1 uncultured Eubacteriales bacterium | reverse complement strand
TCCGCGAAGTTTTTGATTTTCGGCAGAATACACAAGCCGGGCGGGGCGGATTTGGACAGGATGCATATCCTGAGGCCGCGGCGCGGACGGACGCTTGACACGGCGCGCGATTTGGATTATAATAATTTTTGTCAAAAAGAAAATTCCGGAGGATAATTTTATGAAAAAACGGATCTGCGCGCTCCTGCTGACGCTGGCGCTGCTGCTGGGCGCGCTCGCGCCCGCCGCGCTGGCTTTGGACGGGGTCTCGAATACGCCGATCATCACGATCCCCGGCACGTCCAACGTGCACATCGCCAATGAGGCCGGGGAGCGCATCGTCCCGGACGACGTGGGCGTCGACACGATCCTGGGGGACCGGGCGCTGGTCACGTCGCTGCTGCGCCAGTTCGCCAAGAGCATCGTCACGAACCGCTGGGACCCCTACTGCGACATGCTGGTGGACACGCTCGCGCCCATCTGGGCGCCGGCGGTATTTGACGCGAACGGCGAGCCGCAGCACGGCGACCATATCATGGGCTCGTTCCGGCCCGACTACGCCCGGGAGAAAACGGGCGCGTTCTCCACGTCGGACTACGTGTTTCAGTATGACTGGCGGCTCGATCCGCTGGTCATCGCGGATCAGCTGGAGACCTACGTCGACGCGGTCCGCCGCGCCACCGGCGCAGACAAGGTGACGCTGGTCGGGCGCTGCTACGGCGCGAACGTCATGAGCGCGTATCTGAGCAAATACGGCTGTGATAAGGTCAACTGCGCCGTCTACTACTGCTCGCTGGCGCTGGGCAACGAGCAGGTGGACGCCGTCTTCACCGGACGCATCTCCCTCGACCCCGACACGGTCGACCAGTACCTGAACTACTATCTGACCGATCAGAAGCCCGTCGAGGACGACGATCTGACCGGGTTCCTGGCCTCGCTCGTCACGGTGCTCAACTACACGGCGACGCTGGACGTGACGACGTGGACGGTGGAAAAGCTGCTTGCGAAGTTCAAGGACAACATCCTGCCGCGCATCCTGCGGGCGAGCTACGGCTCCTATCCCGGCTACTGGGCGATGGTCAGCGACGAGGCCTATGAGGACGCGAAACAGTACGTCTTCGGCGGCGTCGAGGCGGAGTACGCCGGTATGATCGCGAAGCTCGACGCGTACCACTACGGCGTGATGACGCGGATGGACGACCTGCTCGACCGGTGCGACGCATCCGGCATGAACGTGACGGTCATCACCAAGTACAACACCCCGGCGTATCCGATCTTCGAGGGCAGCAACTACCAGTCGGACAACTCCTGCTCGCTGGAGAAGCAGTCCTTCGGCGCGGTGTCGAGCGACATCGAGTCCACGCTGGACGACGCGTACATCGCCGAGCGGGAAGCGCTCGGATACGGCAAATACATCTCCGCCGACCGCAAGATCGACGCCTCGACCGCCCGGTACCCGGACACGACCTGGTTCTTCAAGGACCTGGGGCACACGGAGCATCCGGCCTTCGTCATGGGCCTCATCGAGCGCGCCGCGGACGCCCCGGCGGGCGCGCCCTTCACGGTGGACAGCGACAGCGCGTACCCGCAGTTCATGCGGAAGACCGCGCCGAACACGTTCGCGCCGGTCACGCCGGAGGACGCCTCCGACGCGAAATGGCAGAAAACGCCGTTCTTCCGGTCGCTGCGCAACATGATCGCCTCGCTGTTCCGCTTCCTGCGGACGTTCTTCAGGAGCAGACGGCAAGCGTGATCCCGCGGATTTTCGATCTGAATAATACGCGAGCCCGGAGCAGTTCCGGGCCCGCTTGTTTATATGAAAGAATTGCGAATCAAAGCGCCGATTCCAGCTTCGCGGAGTAGCGCAGGATCTTCCGCGCCTCGCCCGCGAGCAGCTTGCCGTCGCCGTTGAGGTCGCAGTTGACGAATGCCTGTCCGGACAGCGTCTCCAGCTTCGCGGATGCTCTCAGAACCAGACGCGCGTCGTTCGCCAAAACCTTGCCGTCCAGGTTCGCGTCGCCGCGGAGGGCGGTGGACGGAGGATCGGTGTGCGGTTCGGTCGAGGGCTCCGTCTGCGCGCCGTTGCGGATCGTGATCTTGCCCGGGATCGACTCCAGAGAGACGGGCTGATCCTGTCCGTCCTTGACCGCGCCGTCGTTCCATGTA
>ONWP01000377.1 GCA_900321595.1 uncultured Eubacteriales bacterium | reverse complement strand
GTGCGCTCATACTGGCCGCGGGTGCCGCGCTGGGGATCGGAGACGTGCAGGAACGTCACGTTTTTGCTGCCGTCGGGCGTGTGGAAGACGCCGGTCTCGCTCCACCAGCCCTTTTCCGCGTCGCCCACGCGGTAGACGTAGGTCTGACCGGGTTCGAGCTGAGACAGCGTAACGACGTGCTTATTCAGATGGATGGTATACTTGAAGAATCCGATCACGCCGAAGTCGATGCCGGGGTATTCGCGATCCTGCACGGCGGACGTCTTCATGACGGCGACGTTCGCGGGCGCGGCGTCTTCGCCGGTGAACGTGACCTCAGACGGGTCGTCCGCCTGATAGAGCTCGATGTCGCAGCCCTTGACGGTCTCCTTGGAGAACCAGGTGATATAGGCGCTGTCGGGGCTTTCGCCCAGCGTCAGCGACAGCATGGAGGGCAGCCGGTAATTCGCCTGCGTGACCTCCGGCGCGACGGAATAGGTGTAATAGGTCGCGACGTCGTCGCCCTTCTCCACCGGGTTCGTGTCGGTCAGGAAGTCGTCGAGGATATCGGCGATCTCCAGACCGATGGTCTCCCACTGGCTGTCGGTCATGTATTCCTGAATGAACTCCTTGTCCAGAATGTCGTAGAGGTCGGTGTAGGGAAGCGCGTTCAGGCCGAAGAACGTATTGACGAGATTCATGTAGGTGTTCTCACCGTGCAGAACGCGGTTGACGAACTCCTGCAGGGTCATGCCGATGCGCTTGATGATCGCGCCGGAGGGCTCGAAGAGCTTGTCGAGGTTGACCTGCAGCTTCTCGAGAATGCCGGCCTTCAGGATCGTGTTATAGATCACGTCGATGAGCTTTTCGATGATGCGCTGTCCGAGGTCGCCGTTGGCGAGGTTGTCCAGCACGTCCTGCGCGAAGGGATCGTCCGAGATGACCTCGTCGCCGTCGAACCAGCCGGCCATGGCGGTCAGCACCAGATCGCCCATGGTGCCGGGCGCGTTCGCGTCGCCGAAATGGAGCGTGTCGATGTATTTCGTGCAGGGCACGTCGCTGACGGGGAAGCGCATCAGATCGTCGACGATCGGCGCCAGAAAATCATGGAACGCGTCGGGATCGTTGATGTAGAGCGCGTCGACCTGGGAGAGCAGGTCGTTGAGGAACCACATGATATTCTCCATGGAGAAGACGTTTTTACCGGCGATCTTCAGGCCGGAGCCGATGTAGGGCGCCAGGAAGTTGCCGATGATCTGCTCGAGGTCGATATCCATGGTCTTGAGGAACGCGGCGATGCCGCCGGCCTCCCGAATGCGGTCGACGTAGCGCCCGCCGTAGTCGTCCACAATGCCCATGAGGAATTCCGCGGTGCTCGCGTAGCCGTTTTCGCTGAGCGCGCCGCCGAAGTTGATCGCGAAGCTCGACGCGGAGAAGGGAACGGGGTAGACCGTGTCGCCGTTGATGACGGGATGCGCGTAGTCGCAGGGCAGCAGATCGAAGTCGCATTTGCTTTCGCCGTCGGCAAACGTGGTGAATTTCGCCTCGCGGACCTTGTTGGGATAGCCGGTCGTCGCGCCGACCTCGCAGTCGTAGATGACGTTGCCGCTGTCGCTGACGATGCTGGTGATGTCGTTTGTGTGCTGGTGGCCGGTGAAGACGTAGTGGATGCCGGCGTCTGCCATAGTCTCAGCCACATGGCGGTATTCCTCCACGCAGAACGCGAATGTGATGGAGGGCTCCACGTCCATGTGCGCGCCGACGCTGTGGTGCATCATGGCGATGGGCGTTCTGCCGTCGGCGTATGCCGCTTCCGCTCGGGAAACGATCCAGTCCATCAGCGCGTCCTCGACCCGGCCGCCGGTCTCCCACTTGGGCAGATACAGGTTGGAGTCGATGACGATCAGCTCATAGGCGTCGTCCAGCGGCACGCTGTAGGACAGGCCGCCCTGTCCCTCGAACGCGTCGTTGTAGAAATCATCCGCCAGATCAAAGCCGAGATCCTGATAGAGCTCATAGAAATCGTGCTGCGTCGTCTGACGGGCCGGAACCTGTGTGCCGGTGGAAAAGTCGCAGGCGTCCCAGTTGTTGATGTCGTGGTTGCCGTTGGTGACGATGACGTCGATGCCGGTGCGCGCCTCGAAGGCCAGAAGCTTCTCTGCAAACTCCTTGTGCGCCTGGTACTCGCCGTCCTTGGTCAGGTCGCCGCTCAGAAGCAGATACTTCGTGCCGTTCTCCGCGGCGCGCTTCTCAACGGAATCCAGCGCGGCGTCCACGATGGCCTCGCTCTGTTCGAATTCCTTGCCCTTGCCGGTGCAGAAGCGGATCCATTCCTCGCTGTCGCCGCCGGTCATGGAGTGGGGGTAGATGTGGGTGTCACTCATGAGTTCCAGCTGAAGCTCGGCGACAGGCGTCTGACTGTCGTCCCGCGGCAGCGCTGTGACCGCCACGGACGCGCTCGTCAGCACAAGCACCAGCGTCAGCAGAATGCAGAGGGCTTTCTTCCAGTTTTTCATAAACACAGGTCCTTTCTGTAAGGGAGCGGCGTTGTCTCTCCCTGCGTCTTACTAAATATACATCCGGTTGCGCGAAAAGTAAACACCGTTTTGCGCGGATTCGGGGATTTACGTCGCTGAGGCGCTTTCGGGTTCGCTCAGCGGTTCGCCCGTGAGCGAGCGCTCCAGCTGCGCGGAATAGCGCAGGATCCGCCGCGCTTCCGCCGCCGTGACGCGGCCGTCGCTGTTGAGATCCGCCGCCTGAAAACGCAGTCCGGACAGGAACGTGAGCTTCGCGCTGGCGCGCAGCGTCATGCGCGCGTCAGACGAGGTGATGCGGCCGCTGCGGTCCACGTCGCCGAGCATGAAGGTCTGCGCCAGCTTCGGCAGGTAGATCTCGTTGTACCAGGCGGGGAAGTCGAAGTAGCAGACGGAGACGTCCACGTCGCCTTCGATGCCGTTGACGTTTCCGCTGGAGGTGAACTGATGCAGCAGGTAGTTGCCGTCATAGTTTCGTTCGCCGGTCCAGTCCGCCAGCCAGAAGAGCTTTTCATTCAGAAAAGCCTGCCCCATATAGTTGTTTGCCCAGCTCGCGTAGGTGTATACGCCGACGGGCAGATCGGCCTTTTCGATCTCGTCGCAGAACGCGTTCGCGACGGCCTTGACGACGTCGCTGCCGAGACGGGAGGTCGTGCCGTCCTCCTCATCCAGCAGCACCGGCAGATCCAGATCGCAGCCGTATGTGTTGAGAAGCCGCAGGACGAACTGCGCTTCCTCCCGCGCGTCGTCTTCGTTTTTTGCCGTGGAGTAGAAATACACGCCCACGTGAAGTCCGGCCGATTTCGCGCCGTTATAATTCTGCTCAAAGGTGGGATCGATGAAGAGCTTTCTTGTGGAGTAGCCCCGGTCGCCGATCTTGAGGACCGCGCCCCATACGCCGGAAGCCGCGACGGACGGCCAGTCGATCCTGCCCTGGTATTCGCTTACGTCGATGACGATCTGCCGTGTCCGGTACGCTTCCTCCGTATCAGGCGGATAGGTGTAGTTCGTCTCGAACCGCGCCAGATACCCGTGCCAGACCCAGCCGGTCTTGTCGCCCCAGATGATCCTGGTCCATTTGTCGTCCCGTTCGGCGGCGTACACCTGTGTGCCGATGGGGATGACGCCGATGATCTCGCCGTCGGGCGCGTCGCGCAGATTCAGATTTGTGCTCTTCGTGATATAGATCGGATAATCGGCGTCCGCCGGCTGAACGTCCGGCTGCGCGATCGATTCATTGGACGCGGTAAGCGGCTCATCCTCGATTGCCGGTTCACCGGCGCCGCTGACCGCGGCGCTGAACGCCAGAACCGCGCCGAGCGACAGACACAGCAGCTGTTTCAGTCGTTTCAAACGGGTCACATCCTTTCGATGTAGTCGATGAGCGCGTCGCAGAGCTGATCCTCCGGCACCTTCCGCAGCACCTCGCCCTTGCGGAAGATCACGCCGCAGCCGTCGCCGCCGGCAAGACCGATATCCGCTTCCCGGGCTTCGCCGGGCCCGTTGACGACACAGCCCATCACCGCCACGGTGATGTCCTTGTCGCAGTCGGCAAGTCGCCGCTCGACCTCGGACGCGATGGCGATCAGGTCGATCTTCGTCCTGCCGCAGGTCGGGCAGGAGACGAACGTCACGCCCTTTTTGCGAAGTCCCAGCGCCTTGAGCAGATCCCACGCTGCTTTGACCTCCTCGACGGGATCGTCCGTGAGGGAGATGCGCAGCGTGTCGCCGATGCCGTCGATCAGAAGCGAGCCGAGCCCCGCGCTTGATTTCACGATGCCCATACGCTTCGTGCCGGCCTCCGTCACGCCGATGTGCAGGGGATAGTCGGTTTCCGCCGCGATGACGCGGTACGCTTCGACCGTGCGCATCACGTCGCTGGATTTGATGCTGATGACGATATCGCTGAAGTCGAATTTTTCGAGCAGGGAGACGTGATAAAGCGCGCTCTCCGCCAGCGCTTCCGGCGTGGGCGCCCCGTATTTCGCGAGGATATGCTTTTCCAGCGAGCCGGAGTTGACGCCGATGCGGATCGGGATATTCCGCGTTCTGCACGCGTCGGCGACCGCCTTGACCTTGTCGTCGTCGCCGATGTTGCCGGGGTTGATCCGGATCTTGTCCACGCCCGCTTCCGCGCAGGCCAGCGCGATCCTGTAGTCAAAATGGATGTCCGCGACCACCGGGATCGAGACGTTTGTCTTGAGCGCTTCGACGGTTTTGACGCAGTCGAGCGTCGGCACCGCGGTGCGGATGATCTCGCAGCCGGCCTTTTCGAGGCGCAGCGCCTGCGCGACGCAGGCTTCGGCGTCCTCCGCCGGCGTGTTGAGCATGGACTGCACCGCGATCGGCGCGTCCCCGCCGAGCGGAACGGAACCGACCTTCACCTGTCGGCTGACTCTTCTCTGATACATGTTACAGCGCTCCCGTAATGAGATTTTTGATATCGTTGAAGGTTATGACCACCATGAATATCATAAGCAGGATAAACCCGATCGTATGCACCCAGCCCTCGTATTTGCTGTCGATGGGCTTGCCGCGGATCCACTCGATGATGATGAACATCAGTCTGCCGCCGTCGAGCGCCGGGATCGGCAGCCAGTTGAACACGCCGATATTGATGGTGATCAGCGCCATGATGTAGACGATCATTTCCAGCCCCGCGCCGGAGGAGACCGCCTCGCTCGTGACCTGCGCCACGACGCTGACGGCGCCGACGGGCCCGGACAGATCGTTGAGCCCGTAGCGGCCTGTGACCAGGTCGAAAAGGCTCAGCCAGACGAGCCGCGCGATGGAGATCGTGTCCATGAACGTGGTCTTGATCACGTTCCAGACGGTTTTGTGCTCGCCGACCAGGATGAAATCGAAAATGATCGTATTCTTGCCTTCGGCGTATTCCTGCATCTCAAAGGTCACGTTGTGCAGCTCGACCGTTTCGCCGCCGCGGTCGACGACGAAGTCGTAGACGCCGTCCTTGTCGCGCACCAGCGCGTAATCGATGTCCCGGCTTGAAAAGATCCGGGTGCCGTTGATCTTTTTGATCACGTCGCCGGCCTCCAGTCCCGTCGCGTGGCTTGACGCGTTTTCGTGGAAGGAGTGCACCTGACGCGTGCCGATCAGGTCTGTGGAACAGGTCATGACGCCGACCAGGATCAGGCCGAGCACCAGATTGTTGAACGCGCCGGCCGCGACGATCAGGAATTTCTGCCAGGGCTTCTTGTTGCAGAACGCCCGTTCGTCGTCGCTTGCCTCATCCTCGCCCTCCATGCGGACGTATCCGCCGACGGGCAGCAGGCGCAGCGCGTAGAGCGTTTCGCCGAATTGTTTTTTGATGATGGCCGGGCCCATGCCGATCGAGAATTCATGGACTTTGACTTTACACAGCTTCGCCGTGATAAAATGGCCGAATTCATGGATCGCGATGATCAGTCCGAAGAACAGGATCGCCACGAGGATCGGCCACGCCTTGCTCCAGACGGATGCAAATGTGATTTTCAGGATTGCGGTTTCGATGTTCATTCACCCTCCGATGGATTCATTTGCGTATGCTCTTGCCTGCGCGTCGGCGTCCAGTATGGCATCGAGGGAATCGGCGCCGCTGTTCGGCACGCGATCCGCTGCGGCGCGGATCAGCGCCGGAATGTCGAGGAACCGGACGCGCGCCTGCCGGAAGGCAAGGTTGACGACCTCGTTCGCCGCGTTGACCGCGCAGGGGCGCAGTCCCCCTTCGCGGACGGCTTCCGCGCACAGGCTGAGGCAGGGGAACGTCTCGTTGTCCGGCTCGAAGAACGTCATTTTGCCCAGCGCCGCCAGATCGAGCGCCGCGGTGGGCGACGGCACGCGCTCCGGGTACGTGATGGCATATTGGATGGGGATGCGCATATCGGGCAGTCCGAGCTGCGCGATGACGGCGTTGTCGTCGAATTCGACCGCGGAGTGCAGGATGCTCTCCCGGTGGACGACGACCTTCACCTGATCGGGCGTCACGTCGAAGAGGCGCACGGCTTCGATGAGCTCGAGCCCCTTGTTAAACATGGTCGCGCTGTCAACGGTGATCTTCGCGCCCATAGCCCAGTTCGGGTGTTTCAGCGCCTCGGCGCAGGTCACGTCCCGCAGCTCGTCGCGTGTTTTGCCGAAGAAGGGCCCGCCGGACGCTGTCAGGATGATGCGCTTGAGCGCGCGGCTCGGCGGCGCCGCTTCCAGACACTGAAAGATGGCGCTGTGCTCGCTGTCCACGGGCAGAATTTCGGCGCCGTTTGCCTTTGCCGTGCGTTTGACCAGATCGCCGCCGGAGACCAGCGTCTCCTTGTTGGCGAGCGCCAGACGTTTTCCGGCTTTGCAGGCTTCCAGCGTCGGCTTGAGACCGGCGAGCCCGACGATGGCGTTGACCACCGTGTCGCACTGCGGGAGCGCGGCGCATTCGCAAACGCCCGCTTCGCCGGCGAGGACGCGGACGCCCGTGTCGGCGAGCCGCACGGCGAGATCCGCCGCGCTTTCCTCGTCGCGCATGGCGACAACCTCCGGCAGCAGAAGCCTTGCCTGCGCCTCCAGCTTTTCAACGCTTTTATCCGCGGTCAGCGCCGCGACGCGGTAGCCCTGCATTCGGCAGACGTCGATGGACTGCGTGCCGATGGAGCCTGTAGAGCCCAATATGGAGATGGTTCTTTGTTTCAATGTTTTCAGTCCTTTTGATGGGTTCAGCCCTCGATCATGGCGATCAGCTCGACCATCGCCCACTCGGCGGGGATGACGAACAGCATGCTGTCAAAGCGGTCCATGATCCCGCCGTGTCCGGGCAGGATCTTGCCGAAGTCCTTGACGCCGTGGTTGCGCTTGATGATGGAGGCGCTCAGGTCGCCGAACATGCTGACCACGGACAGGAACAGCGTTACGATGATCACGTGATACCACTTGAGCGAGTTGTTGGTGAAGAAAAATCTGTCGAAAACGAGGAACAGGATCATTGTCAGCACGATCGCGCCGATCACGCCGCCGACGGCGCCCTCGACCGACTTCTTCGGGCTGATCTTCGGACAGAGCTTATGCTTGCCGAGCTTGCGTCCCGTGAGCTGCGCGAAAATGTCAGTGCCCCAGGCCGCCAGGAACGTGAACATGACGAAGAAAACGCTGTGCCGGATGTCATAGAAATCCGGGTGCGATATGTGCATGTCGCGCAGACGGATGAGACAGGAAAACGCGCCGGGAACAGCCGCCAGACAGAAGAGCGCCGTCACCGTGTCCGCAAAGGTCGTCTTCTCGTGCAACACGACCATGCAGGTCAGGTACAGGATCGAGACGATCACCGCGACGACCGTAAACGGGACGGCCACCCGGTATTCCGTGAGGAACGGGACGACGGCCGACAGGATCGCGGTCCCATAGACCATGACCTTGTTTTTACAGCCGACTGCCGTCAGGATCTCATAGACCGCGAACGCGCTCAGGGTTGCCAGCAGAACGGGAAACACGAGGGGTTTGTACATGAAGATCACGCTGGGAATAATGATAACCGCTAATACCAGACCGGTGATCACGCGCTGTTTCATGGCAGATTGCCTCCCTGCAAAAAAGTCAAAATGGGCGATACGTGATCGCCCGTCCGGTGTTTTATACGCCGCCGAAGCGCCGCTGCCGCTTTTCATAGTCCCGCAGACACGCGTCGAGCATGTCCTCGTCGAAGTCCGGCCAGAGCACGTCTGAGAACCAAAGCTCGGAGTAGGCGCTCTGCCAGGTGAGGAAATTGGACAATCGATACTCGCCGCTTGGACGCACGATGAGATCGGGATCCGGCATGTCGCCGGTGTACAGACGCTTCGAGATATCGTTCTCCGTGATGTCGTCGGCGGAGAGAATGCCCGCCTCCACGTCCCGCAGCAGCTGCCGGACGCCGTGCAGCACGTCGTCGCGTCCGCCGTAGTTGATGGCGATGGAGATCGTGCATTTGTCCTTGTCGCGGGTCTCCGCTTCCACGTAGTCCATCACGTCGATGAGCTCCTGCGACAGTTTTGACCGGTCGCCCAGGAACCGGACGCGCACGCCTCGCAGCTCGTTCTCCTGCCGCTTGTGCAGGATCCAGTCCAGATATTCGGCGAAGAGGGACATGATCTTGTCCACCTCCTGCGCCGGGCGCTTCCAGTTTTCCGTGGAGAACGCGTAAAAGGTCATGTAGCGGATCCCCAGACGAGAGCCGTAGTCCGCGATGCGCTTGAAGGTTTTCGCGCCCTCGACGTGTCCGGCGGAGCGGGCGAGCCCGCGCTGTTTTGCCCAGCGTCCGTTGCCGTCCATAATGAAGCCGATATGGGTCGGCAGCGTTTCAAAACGGGTCAGCTCGCGCTCCATTACAGCTCCATGATCTCCGCGGTCTTGTCCTCGGCGATCTTGTCGATCTGCTTGATGAAGTCGTCGGTAATCTTCTGGACGCGCTCCTCGCCGTCAGACTGATCGTCCTCGGTGATGTCGCCGGCCTTCTTCATGTTCTTGACCTTTTCGATGGAGTCGCGGCGGATCTGACGGATCGCGACTTTTGCCTCCTCGGCCTTCTTGGAGACTTCCTTCGCCAGCTGCTTTCTGCGCTCCTCCGTGGGGACGGGGAAGGAGAGGCGGATGACCGTGCCGTCGTTCTGCGGATTGATGCCCAGATCAGACGCCTGGATCGCTTTGCAGATCGGGTTGAGCGCCGTGCGGTCCCAGGGCTGGATGATCAGCGTCCGGGCGTCCTGATTGGAGATGCCCGCCATCTGGGTGATCGGCGTCATCGTGCCGTAGTATTCGGCCTCGATCCGGTCGAGGACCTTCGCGTTCGCGCGGCCGGCGCGGATGGAGTCGTACTCGCCGTGGAGAGAGCGGATGGTCTTCTCCATGCGGCCTTTGGTGTGCTCGTAGAGTTCCTTGAGTTCCATATCTGTTGCCTCCTGTTGATTTGAGGATAATGTCCTTTGTCAGTCGATGACCACGGTGCCGATCTCTTCGCCGCAGACCGCGCGCACGATATTCTCGGGATCGGAAAGGTCAAAGACGAGAATGGGAATGTTGTTGTCCCGGCACATCGCGGCCGCCGTGGAGTCCATGACGCCCAGACCCTGCGCGACGATCTCGGAATGGCTGAGCTTATCATAACGCACCGCGTCGTCATATTTGTTCGGGTCCTTATCGTAGACGCCGTCCACGTTGGTGGCCTTGAGCATGATGTCGGCCTTGATCTCCGCCGCGCGCAGGGAGGCCGCCGTATCGGTGCTGAAAAACGGGGAGCCGGTGCCGCAGCCGAAGATCACGATGCGTCCCTTTTCAAAGTGCCGGATTGCCTTGTTGCGGATGTAGGGCTCCGCGATCTGCCGCATCTCGATGGCGGTCTGCACCCGGACGGGCACGTCCATCTGCTCGAGCGTATCGGCCAGCGCCAACGCGTTGATGGTCGTTGCCAGCATGCCCATGTGATCCGCTCTGGTGCGGTCCATATTGCCGCTGGAGCGGCCGCGCCAGAAATTGCCGCCGCCGACGACGACGCCGATCTGCACGCCGAGCGTGTGGGCGCGCTTGATCGCGGCGCAGATGCTTTCCACGACGTTAAAGTCGATGCCGCTGGTACCGGATCCGGCCAGAACCTCTCCGCTGAGCTTCAGCAGAATCCTGTCATATTTCCTTTGCATGGGTATCACCTCGTAAGTTGCTTCGTCTATTTTACTATATTTTGCCCGTTCTGTAAAGGGGATTTTTAGAAAATTCTTGACTAACCGCGCCGAACAAACTATAATAAACCGGCAGTTCGGCAGTTTTTGCCTAAATATGAAAGGTGTTCGCGAATGAAAGAGAATTGCAAGATTGATTCAAGTTTGGCGGCTATTATGAATATGTATGACCTGCCCGTGGAAGGGGCAAGCGTCTCGCCCGTGGGCAGCGGTCACATCAATAAAACGTTCCGCATCGAGCTGGCGGACGGCTCAGCCGCGCTTCTGCAGCGCATCAATACGCTCGTTTTCACAAAGCCCGTGGAGCTGATGGAAAATGTCGTCGCCGTGACGGATTTCCTGCGCAAAAAGCTGGGGCCCGGTCACGAGGACGAGGTGCTGCACGTGCGCTTCACGACGGACGGACAGAGCTTCTGCCGGGACGACGCGGGCGGATACTGGCGCATTTACGACTTCGTACCGGACGCCTTCAGCTACGACGCGATCGAGCATCCGGATCAGTTCCGCGACGCGGGAGAGGCGTTCGGCAATTTCCAGCGGCTGCTGGCGGATTTTCCGATCGAAACGCTTCACGAGACGATCGAACGGTTCCACGACACGGGGATGCGGCTCGAGCAGCTGAATACGGCCGCGCGGGAGAACCGCGCCGGACGGCTGGACACCTGCCGCGCGGAGCTGGATTTCGTGTTGAATAACCGGGCCTTTACCACCTGCATCACGGGCGGTATCGCGGTCGGCAGCGTGCCGCTGCGCGTTACGCACAACGACACGAAGCTTAACAATATCATGTTCGACGCAAAGACGAAGCGCCCCAAGTGCGTGGTGGATCTGGACACGGTCATGCCCGGCTCCGCGCT
>ONWP01000376.1 GCA_900321595.1 uncultured Eubacteriales bacterium | reverse complement strand
GTGTATATCAGTAGAATCCGGGTTATCGTCATATGAATACAGAGCGAGGACCGAGCGCGCGAGCTTGTTCATGATATCCGGCGAAGGCGCCTTCATGATCATATCCTCCGTAAAATTGTCCGGCAGCTCGCGCCGCTCAGCCAGCTCCGCGCGGAAGACCTCCAGCTGATGCGTCGTCGGCAGCTGCCCGAACAGCAGCAGGAACGCGGTCTCCTCGTAGCCGAATCGATTCTCCATCCGGCAGGCGTCCACCAGATCGTTGACGTTCACGCCGCGATAAAACAGATTGCCCTTTTTCGGGATTTTTTCGCCGTCGTCGATGACGTAGCCTTCAACGGAACATATTTTTGTCAGGCCAGCCATAACGCCGGTGCCGTCGGCGTTGCGCAGCCCTCTTTTTACGCCGAAACGCGAATAGTCGTTGCGGTCGATATAGTTTTTGTCCTGCAGCTGGTCTTGCAGCAATCGGACGGAATCGGGATCGAATACTGTCATTGTGCCCCGTCCTTTCTATAATATCTCAAAGTATTATTATATGTTTTCCCCGCCCGGTTGTCAAGAATTTTATGCGCACTTCGCGCCGCAGCCGAGCCGGTCGATCGAACATAACAGACTTCTGTCCTTGGGGATCGGATTCATATTCGCGATCGTCGTATTCATTAAAACCAAATCTTTGCCGACCATTTGGGGAGCGATCTCCGATCCGTATGAGTTGGCGGAGTTTCAATCTTCGCAACGAAAGCTGCGCACGGCGAAAAACCTATGTATTTTTCCGTTGATCGTACTCGCGCTTGTGCTTATGACCGGCATCGTAATGCTTTTAGTTGGTCTTCGCACCTCAAGCCATAGGTATTGATGAAACTGCAACCAGTGCGAGGGACATACAACCGTGGTAATAATGACATCTCTAACTCGCAGTCCGTTTCGTGAGACTGAGACACCGCCTTTCGCATAACAAAAGCGGGTCGACGCGCGGCCTGCTTTTCAGTATTTCTGATCATTACAATCTTCTCTTCGTTGTGTACAGTTCCTCCCGGACCTGCCGAGAGGCCTTTGGCACGTAGCAACCGCGTAGCAACCGGCGTTTTTTTGGCGTTTTTCGGCGGTTTTTTCCCTCCGGCATGACGGCACGCACACGTCGGCGAAAACGATCCCCCGGATCGTTTTCTTCCGCAGGCTTCGCCTGCTCCCTCCTTTTCAGGTCTCGCCGTAAAACAACAAATCAGAGATGCCTTTTGGCATCTCTGATTTGTTGGTCCGAGTGGCGAGACTTGAACTCACGGCCTCTTGACCCCCAGTCAAGCGCGCTCCCAACTGCGCCACACCCGGTTAGCGAAAGATATATTACCACACTTTTCCCGGGATTGCAACCCCTTTTTGCAAAATTTACGGATTTCCGTTTACATTTTCCTTAGAAGATTTATTAATACGACAGAACGTCGAACGCCGTGCCGCGCGGGAAGTCCCGTCGCGTCATTTCCCGCTCAGCTCCAGCAGCCGCCGCGGGATATGGCAGTATCCGCCGGGGTTTTTATCGAGGTACTTCTGATGGTATTCCTCCGCCGGATAGAAATGCACAAGCGGCCCCGTCTCCACGGCAAGCGCCTGCCCGTATTTTTCTTCCTCGCGCCGGACGGCCTCGCCGACCGCGGGGGCGAGCGTCTCGTCGTCGTACCAGATCCCGGTGCGGTACTGTCTGCCGACGTCGCCGCCCTGCCGGTCGACGCTGAGCGGGTCGATCGTCAGAAAGTAGAGCTCCAGCAGGCGCGCGGCCGGCAGCCTCTTTTCGTCGAATACGATCCGCACGGTCTCCGCGTGGTCGGTTCCCATGCGGCAGACCTCCTCGTAGGTCGGAGCTGCCGTCTTGCCGTTGGCGTAGCCGACCGTGGTTTCCGTCACGCCGTCAAACTGATCGAAAAACTTCTGCGTTCCCCAGAAGCAGCCGCCGGCCAGGTAGATCGTTTTCATTCGTAAAGCGCCTCCAGATATTCCACTGCCGCGGCGACCGCGCCGTCGTCCGCGCCGCGCACGATATGCCGGGCGCTTTCCCGCGCGATGCGCGAGCCGCCCGCCGGGCAGAAGGATTCGAAGGACGCAAGCATATCCGCGTCGTTGTCCCCGTCCCCGCAGACGAAGCAGCGTCCCGGATCGATCCCGAGCGCCCGCGCGAGCTTCGCCGCGCCGGTCGCCTTGCTGACGCCGCGTTTGACGATCTCGACGAACGCCCCGTCGGTGGGGATAAAGTCGACGCCGGCCGCCTGCACGCGGGGCGCGAGCCATCGCTGAAACTCTGCGGAGCGATCCCCCGCGTCCACCATGGCCTTCTGCCAGTCGCCGGGCGCCTCAGCGGGGTCGTCCACGACCGAAAACGCGATACTCTGGTTCTCGAAGTGCCGGATCGAGCCGTCCGTCGGATGGATCACGTATGACGCGTCCACCGGGTACATCTCGATGGCGGCCAGCGGGAATTCCGCCTTCACCGCCCGGATGAGGTCGTGCGCGTGCGCGCCGATGCCGTCCAGGAACAGCGTCTGCCCTGTCCGGTAATCATAGCAGTACGCGCCGTTGGCCAGCAGGACCGGCGCGTTGATATACGGCAGCTCGTACCGGTGGAAGCCCTGCCGCGTGCGCCCGGTGCAGACAGTGAACAGACCGCCCTGAGCCGTGAACCGGCACAGGGCGCGTTCGTTTGCCGCGGGGATCTCTCCGTCGGATCCGGTCAGCGTGCCGTCGAAATCCGACAGGAGAAAGAACCCGTCAAACCGCTTTTTCATTCGTCCTCCAGACGCTCCACCAGCGCGGCGATCGCCGCCACGTTCTTGAAGTTCTCGGGGACGATGTCCAGCGGCGTGATCTCGATATCGAATTCATCCGTCAGCTCCGTGACGAGCCGCACGATGTCGAACGACGCCAGCACGTGCTCGCCGATCAGGTCTTCGCAGGCGGTGAAATCCACGCCGGGCTTGATGCCTTTCAGAATTTCCAGAATCTTTTCCATAGTCGGTATCTCCTTCTCAAAGCTCCTGATAATGCGCCTTCAGCCACGCTCTGTCCAGCTTGCCGTTGGCGTTATAGGGCATATTTTTCACTTTTTTGTACAGGCCGGGCATCATGTAGTCCGGCAGACGCGGCCGGATGCCGTCGTAGACCTTCTGATCGTCGCACTTTTTGCCCTCGTAGATGAGGACGATGGTATCCGTCGCGGGGTCGTAGACGCTGACGCACGCCGTGATGAAGGGCAGCGCGTTGACAGCGGCCTCCACCTCGCCCAGCTCGATGCGGTAGCCCATGTGCTTGATCTGGAAGTCCTTGCGGGTGATGTACTCCAGCTCGCCGTACTCGTTGTATTTGACCAGGTCGCCGGTGTGGTAGACCGTCTCCGGGTAATGGGGATTGAGCGGATTCTGCGTGAACGCCTTTGCCGTGCGCTCCGGGTTATCGTAGTAGCCCATCGCCAGGAACGACCCGCGCACGATCAGCTCGCCCTCTTCGCCGGGCGCGGCCTCTGTGCCGTCGTCGCGGATGACGGCCAGACCGCAGTTGTTGCACGCCCTGCCGATGGGCAGCGTCTGATCGTCGGTGAATTCCCGGTTCACCACGTAATAGGCGCAGATATCCGTCACCTCGGTGGGGCCGTAGAGGTTCGCGAAGAACCTGCCGGGCAGCGAGCGGATCCAGTAGTTCAGCTGTTTGACCGGCATGACCTCGCCGGCGAAGAGCACCTTTTTGAGCGTGGGCACCTGCACGTAGTCAAAGACCTTCCAGTTGGCGATGATGCACATGGCGCTGGGCACCCAGTAGATCGTGTTGACGCGGCGCTCGTTCAGGAATTCCAGCAGCTTCACCGGGAAGCTGAAAAACGCCTTCGGGATGATGTGGAAGGTCGCCCCGGCCATGATCGTCGCGTACACGTCCAGCACGCTCATGCTGAAGTAGAAGGGCGTCTGGGAGCCGAAGACCGTGTTCTCGTTGATCGTAAAGGTCTCTGTGACCCATTCGGCGTACGCCAGCACGCTGCGATGGCTGACCACGGCGCCCTTGGGCGTCCCGGTGGAGCCGCTGGTAAACAGGGCGTACAGCGGATCGGTATCGATCATCGCGTCGCGGATGACCTTGAGCGCGTTTTTGTCGCTCTCGGCCGCGGCCAGCGTGTCGAAGTCCAGCACCGGACCGTCGAACGCGAGCGCGGCGGCTTTTTCAGCCAGCTCCGGCTTTGTGATCAACGCGGCGGGCGACAGGGTGCGCAGGATGTTGTCCAGCCGGTCGTTCGGGCTCTCGCAGTCGAGCACCACGTAGAAATTGCCGCTGTACGCGGCGCCGAAGAACGCCGCCAGGGCGTCCGGCTCCTTGCGCATCAGCACGGCGATCGGGCGGTTCCGGCAGGCGAGCTGCGCGGCCAGCGCGGTGCCTATGCTCTTTGCCTTCGCGGTCAGCTCGCCGAAGGTCAGCGCGTACGCCTCGTCGGCAAATGCGGTTTTCAGCGGATACGCGTGATTCGCGCGCTCCAGCAGTTCAAGAACGTTTTTCATGACTCCCTCTCCAAATATGCAGCTTCGTTCAGGATGATTGTAGCGGAAAATCCTTGAATCAGTGTGTAAACGCGAATTGACAAAAGAGAATCCCTGCGATAAAATAATAATACATAAAAAATGAAAGGTGCCGGCATGAAGCGTCTTTTTGAAAAGCTCCGGAATATCCCCGTCAAAACCGTGATCGCCGTGCTGGTGATCACGCTTTTGGCGACCAACCTCGCGTGGCTGACGCACAGCTGCGCGGGCAGAGCGTCCGGCGGCGCGGACGACACCACCGAAGAGCCCGCGACAGCCGCCCGAACGGAGCCGGAAACCTACGAACCGGTAAGCGTGACAGCGGACCGGACGCCGGTGGATCAGCGTGCGGACTACCCCAACGGATGTGAAGCGGCCTCCGCGGTGATGCTGCTGCGCCGAATGGGTGTGGACATCACGCTGGATCAGTTCGTGCGGCGCTATCTGCCGACCGCGCCGGTGTACTACAGAAACGACGTGATGTACGGGCCGGATCCGAACCTCTTCTACGCCGGCGATCCGTCGAGCGATTCCCATGGCTGGGGCTGCTTCGAGCCGGTGATCCGCGGCGCGGTCTGTCAGCTGCTGCGCGATCTGACCGGCAAGCCGCAGCTCGAAGCCAACCTCTTTTTCGCCGGAAAGAATATGACGCTGCGCGCCCTGAGCGAGCATCTGCCGGCGCTGATCTGGATCACCTCCGGCTACGACGTGACGCAGGATTACTACGAATGGCATTCCTACGACGGCAAAAAGACGTACCGGTATCCCCGCGGCTCCCACACGGTGCTGCTGACCACCTGCGACAAGGACTACTACTATTTCAGCGATCCGCTGACGGGTCAAAGCAACGTCAAGGTCAGCCGGGAACAGCTCGCCGACAGCTTTGATTCAGCGGGGCGCAAATTCGTCGCGTTCAGCAGCTTCCCGGCGCTGCGCTTCGCGTCGGTCAGCGCGTACGAAGAGTACAGCCAGTCGCTCCTGACCACCACGAAGCCGTCTACGACAAAGCCGACCACGACAAAGCCGACGACAGCGAAACCGACAACCACGAAACCGACAACCACGAAACCGACAACCACGAAACCGACAACCACAAAGCCGACGACAGCGAACCCAACGACTACAAAGCCGACCACAACGAAAGTGGCGACAAAACCGCCCGCGACCACGACCGGACAGACCGCTACGACGACAAAACCGGCCGCGGAGCATCGTTGATCCGTCTTCGCGCGTCAGCGGTCAAACGATTTGATTTCTCATTCCTGTTTCATTGACTTTCTCTTGTCAATGCGTATATAATATATTGTATTTTAATAGGAGCGCTCGCGCGGAGCGGTCAGGCGCTTTTGTTCTTTATTTCTGAAAGGAGCGGAATCTGACGACATGAAACAGCTTAAGATCAAAATACTCCCCGACGGTACGATCGAGGCCGAAACCTTCGGCATGAAGGGCAAGACCTGTCTGAAGTACATCGCGGAGATGGAGCGGATGGCCAACGCCGTATGCGACGACTCCCGGTTTACACCGGAGTACTACGAGACGGAAGAAAAACTGGACAATACGATTGAAACGGATCAGGAGGTAACGGCGTAATGGCTGCACAGAAAAAAAAGCATCGCTGGGTAGATATTCTGCTGATCGTACTCTCGGGCATTCCGTTCCTGAATTCCTATACGCTCCTGCACTTCGGCGGCCGGACAAAAACAAAAAAGTGGACGCGCTTCGGCTGGATCATCCTGTTTCTGAATATCGTGCTGATTCTGACAATGATCCTGTCCATCGTGTTTAATGAATCTGTCCGCCGTGAATACCCGGAGAGCACGAGACCGAATGTCTATGATTACGTAGATCGTCAGAGCTACGATAATGCCGAATACGATGAAAGAACACGCCTGCCGGGATACGATGAATACCTGAACGCCAAG
>ONWP01000399.1 GCA_900321595.1 uncultured Eubacteriales bacterium | reverse complement strand
CGACCGCAACCGCACGTCTCCCTTCGCGTTTACGGGCAACAAGTTCGAGTTCCGCATGCTCGGCTCCTCCAACTCCATCGCCTGCGCGAACATCATGCTCAACGCCGCCGTCGCGGAAAGCCTGCGCATTTACGCGGATCGGCTGGAGCAGGCGGAGGACTTCGAGACCGCGCTGCACGACATGATCCGCAAGACGATCCGCGATCACAAGCGCATCATTTTTAACGGAAACGGCTATGACGACGCCTGGATCCGCGAAGCGACCGAAGAACGCGGTCTGCTGAACTACCGCACGACGCCGGACTGCATGCCCCATCTGCTGGACAAAAAGAACGCGGATATGCTCATCTCCCTCGGCGTTTTCACAATGGAGGAGCTGTACTCCCGCCGCGACATCATGCTCGAAAACTACTGCAAGAGCGTGACGATCGAAGCGCGCACCATGTCGGATATGACGCGCACGCTGATCGCGCCGGCGATCGAAAAATACGCCGCAGACGTCGCTGCGTCGGCTTCCGCCAAGCGGGACGCCGTGCCGGGGCTTTCCTGCTCCTATGAAACGCGTCTGATCAAAAAGCTGTCCGCGCTGACAGACGAGATCACGGCGGCGGCCGCCGAGCTCGACGCGGCGATCCGTTCCCTTGACAGCGCGGCGGATATCGTGTCCGAAAGCGTACTCATCCGCGACAGCGTTCTGCCGTGCATGGAAACGCTTCGCAAGCCCTGCGACGAGGCCGAGACGCTCACGGCAAAGGCCTAT
This sequence comes from uncultured Eubacteriales bacterium, assembly GCA_900321595.1. Lineage (GTDB taxonomy): Bacteria > Bacillota > Clostridia > Oscillospirales > Acutalibacteraceae > UBA1081. Next base: position 2,993 of record ONWP01000399.1, on the reverse strand, counting down.
TGGCCGTTCCCGACCTACGCGGACCTGCTGTTCGGCGTCAAATAGACAGAAATACAGGAGGAGATCCCAAATGTCAGTTGAATTCTGGTTCTTGATCGGTGCCGCGCTTGTCTTCTGGATGCAGGCCGGATTCGCCATGGTGGAGACCGGCTTCACCCGCGCGAAGAACGCGGGAAATATCATTATGAAAAACCTGATGGATTTCTGCATCGGTACCGTGGTGTTCTCGCTGCTCGGGTACTCGCTGATGATGGGCGAGGACGCGCTGTTCGGGCTGATCGGCGTCCCGAATCTCGATCTGTTCACGCATTTTAAAGAATTCATCGCCTCCCCGGCGGACGGCTTCACCGACGCGAGCTATTTCGTATTCAACCTCGTCTTCTGCGCGACGACCGCGACGATCGTCTCCGGCGCGATGGCGGAGCGGACGAAGTTTTCCGCCTACTGCGTCTATTCCGGCGTGATCAGTCTGATCATCTATCCCATCGAGGCGCACTGGATCTGGGGCGGCGGCTTCCTGGCGCGTCTGGGCTTCCACGACTACGCCGGTTCCTGCGCGATCCATATGGTCGGCGGCATCGCCGCGCTGATCGGCGCCGCCGTGCTGGGGCCGCGCATCGGCAAATACGTAAAAGACAAAAACGGCAAAGTCGTGAAGGTCAACGCGATCCCCGGCCATTCGATCCCGCTGGGCGCGCTGGGCGTGTTCATCCTCTGGCTCGGCTGGTACGGGTTCAACGGCGCTGCCGCGACGACGCCGTCGGAGCTGTCCTCGATCTTCCTGACGACGACGATCGCGCCCTCTGTCGCGACCTGCGCGACGCTCATACTCACCTGGATCAAAAACGGCAAGCCGGACGTCTCCATGTGTCTGAACGCCTCGCTCGCCGGACTGGTCGCCGTGACCGCGGGCTGCGACGCGTTTGACGCCGTCGGCGCGGCGGTCGTCGGGCTCGTGGCGGGCGTCCTCGTCGTGGTCGTCGTGGAGACGCTCGATCTGAAGCTGCATATTGACGATCCGGTCGGCGCCGTGGGCGTACACTGCGCGAACGGGATCTGGGGCACGATCGCCGTGGGACTTCTGGCGAACCCCGACGCGCCGGCAGGCCTGCAGGGGCTGTTCTACACCGGCAGCTTCCGGCAGCGCGGTCTGCAGCTGCTCGGCTTCGCCGCGGTCGCGGCCTGGGCGTCGATTACGATGCTGTGCTTCTTCAAGCTTCTGAAAAAGGTAAATTTCCTGCGCGCCGATCCCGCCGACGAGCTGGCAGGCCTGGATCTGAGCGAGCACGGACTGCCCAGCGCGTACGCTGATTTTGTGCCGGCAGTCAACAAGTACGCCGAATACGGCGCGGCGGAGCAGCCGACTGTCGTGACCGGCACGACGCCGGTGGCGGAAGCCGTCCCCGTCAAACGGCAGCCGTCCTTTGACGGACATAAGTTCACGAAAATCGAGATCGTTTTCAAAGAGGACAAGCTGTTCGCCCTCAAGGACGCCATGAGCAGGCTGGGGATCACCGGTATGACCGTTTCCCACGTGATGGGCTACGGGATGCAGAAGGGACAGCCTGAATTCTACCGCGGCGTCGCCGTCGAGACGGATCTGAGGCCGAAGGTGCAGGTCGACATCGTCGTCTCCGCGATCCCCGTCCGTGACGTGATCGAGACCGCGAAGAAGGTGCTCTACACCGGGCACATCGGCGACGGCAAGATCTTCGTCTACGACGTGGAGAACGTGATCAAGGTCCGCACCGGCGAAGAGGGCTACGACGCGCTGCAGGACGTCGAATAAGCATCGAAGGAGAACGTATTATGTGTTCTATTATAGGTTACTGCGGCGAGATCGCCGACGAGGAGGCGTTCCGCGCCGGCTTTGCCAGGACGAAATCAAGAGGACCGGACGACACCCGCGTGATCCGGACCGGGAACGGCGCGCTCGGCTTTCACCGGCTCGCCATCATGGGGCTGACCCCGTCCGGGATGCAGCCGTTCGCCCTCGACGGAAGCTACGCGGTCTGCAACGGAGAGATCTACGGATTTCGGAAGCTGCGCGAACGGCTCGTGCGCATGGGGTACGCGTTTGAGAGCGACAGCGACTGCGAGATCCTGCTGCCGCTGTACCGGGAATTCGGCACGGATCTGTTCGCCATGCTCGACGCGGAATTCGCCTGCGTCATCTACGACGGCAAGACGGGCGAATACATCGCGGCCAGAGACCCGATCGGCATCCGTCCGCTCTACTACGGCTATGACAGACAGGGGCAGATCATCTTCGCGAGCGAAGCGAAGAACCTCGTGGGACTGGCGGAAACGATCCACCCGTTCCCGCCGGGTCATTACTACCGAGGCGGCCGATTCATCCGGTACCGGGATATGACGCGCGTCACGGAGATCTGCCGCGACGATCCGGACACCGTCTCGCGCATGATCCGGGAAAAGCTCACCCTCGGGGTACAGAAGCGGCTTGATGCGGACGCGAAGGTCGGCTTCCTGCTCTCCGGCGGACTGGATTCCTCGCTGGTCTGCGCCATCGCCGCGAAAAGCGCGGCGCAGCCGATCCGCACCTTCGCCATCGGTATGGAAAAGGACGCCATCGATCTCAAATACGCGCGGCAGGTCGCGGACTACATCGGCGCGGACCACACCGAGGTCTTCATGACGCCTGCGGACGTGATCGGCGCGCTGGAGACCGTGATCGAGCTGTTGGGCACGTACGACATCACGACGATCCGCGCCAGCATGGGCATGTATCTGGTCTGCAAAGCCATCCACGAGCAGACGGATATCCGCGTGCTGCTGACGGGCGAGATCTCCGACGAGCTGTTCGGCTACAAGTATACGGACTTCGCGCCGTCGGCGGAGGCGTTCCAGCAGGAGGCGTGCAAGCGCGTCCGCGAGCTGCACATGTACGACGTTCTGCGGGCGGACCGGTGCATTTCCGTCAACTCGCTGGAAGCCAGAGTGCCCTTCGGCGATCTGGATTTCGTGCAGTACGT